>JAUIFR010000106.1 GCA_030430325.1 Bacteroidia bacterium
TCCGCGAGATTTCACTGCGGAGTTGTGGACGGGCGACAATCCTGTCAACGAAACCGTGTTCCAAAAGGAACTCACTTGTCTGAAAGCCCTCTGGAAGTTCTTGTTTAATTGTCTGCTGAATAACACGTGGTCCAGCAAATCCAATCAGGGCACCTGGTTCGGAGATATTAAAATCACCAAGCATAGCATAGGAAGCCGTAACACCACCTGTAGTAGGGTCTGTCAAAAGTGAAATATAGGGCAATCCTGCTTCTGATAACTGTGCCAATCGGGCAGATGTCTTAGCCATTTGCATGAGTGAAATACCAGCTTCCATCATGCGTGCACCTCCTGATTTTGAAATCATTAAAAAAGGTACCTTTTTTTCAATTGCATAACTTATGGCTCGGGCTATTTTCTCTCCAACAACAGCGCCCATAGAACCACCTATAAAGCTAAAATCCATACAAGCAATGACGATCGGGTAGCCACTCATTTTGCCATATGCAGTACGAACCGCATCTTTTAGTCCCGTTTTCTTTTGCATGGCCTCAATACGGCTCTTATACGACTTGGTGTCCTTAAACGCCAAAGGGTCAGCGGCAAACATATCGGCAGCAAGCTCTTCAAACTTATTACTATCAAATAAAATTTCGTAATATTCTTTAGAGCCAATCCGCACGTGGTAATCATCCTCAGGGCTCACGTAGCAATTATTCTTCAGCTCCCGCATGTGTACAATCTTACCATTTGGTGTTTTGTACCACAATCCATCAGGTGCTTCTTTCTTTTTTTCGGTAGGCGTCTGAATGCCCTTATCTTTTCGCTTAAACCAAGACATAAGTTATTATTTAACCACAAAGGTATTGATTTTTTTTGAATTTGATCAAAAAACAGTACATGAAATGCATTTTTGCTGGGTTCGTGGTAAAATATTCCAACAAATTCTTATACTTGTGTGAGTAATAATATTTTTTTATGACAACAATGACTTTTGGAGGTTCGGCTACGAACCAAAAAACCTATCTGAAGCATCCCGTTGGTTTGTTTATCCTCTTCTTTAGCGAAATGTGGGAGCGGTTCAGCTACTATGGCATGCGAGCCATACTCGTACTATTTATGACCAGCGAACTCGTAAAAGGAGGCTTTGGTTGGGACCGATCAGAAGCGCTGCTTTTGTACGGATGGTATACGGGGCTTGTTTACCTTACACCCGTTATAGGAGGATGGGTTGCCGATAATTATATTGGCTTTAGGAAGTCCATAATTATAGGAGCGATTTTAATGACATTTGGCCATGCCGTAATGGCGGTGGAGTGGGTCTCTACCTTTTATTTGGGGTTGATTTTAATCATTATCGGGAATGGTTTTTTTAAATCCAATATTGCTTCCATGGTGGGTAATATGTACCCAGAGGGAAGCCCATTAAAGGATTCAGCATATACTATTTTTTATATGGGCGTGAATGCTGGCGCATTTTTAGGGATGATTATTTGTGGTTGGTTAGGTGAGACCCAGGGTTGGACCTACGGCTTTTCTGCAGCAGGTATTTTCATGTTTTTTGGTATGTTACAGTTTTATTTTGGACAAAAGATTTTTGGAAAAATAGGATTATCACCAAAAAACGAGCAGTTAGAAGAGGAAAATGATGCACAATTAGCTAAAAATGACGAACAAGCTGAGCAAAAAGTGCCATTCGTAAAGTCGGATACCAATCATATGATTTTTGCAATAAGTGCGGTGGTGTTGACCGTGTTATTTGTGATTTTTAAAAATAGTTTATTTGCACAAACACCAGAATATATTTACTATGCCCTTGTACTTACTTCGGTGCTGGCCATTACTTATTTTATTGTAAAACGACTGAGTAAGTATCCTAAAATAGAGCGTGATCGCCTCACGGTCATTATCATCTTTGCTTTTTTTGTATTTTTCTTTTGGATGGCCTTCGAGCAGGCTGGGGGAGCGTTGACCATTTTTGCTCGTGATTATACTGACCGAAGCTTACCTACACCCATGTTAGCAAATATATATAAAATCGTGAGCCTTTGTATTACCGTAATACCTATGGTATTGCTGAGCTGGGTCCTTATCATGGTAAGTAAGCGTATTATGAAGGAATTTCCCCTTACCATTTTATTTACTGCCACTAGCTTTATTATTATATGGGGCGTAGTCATTGTTATTAATGTTTATAATTTTAATGTAAATGAAGTGGAGGTGCCTGCCTCCTGGTTTGGCTCCTTAAATTCACTGGTGATCATCTCATTTGCGCCATTGTTTTCCATGCTTTGGCCTGCCCTTAAAAAAAGAGGCAAGAACCCATCCGGTCCATTGAAGTTTACCTATGGATTGCTTTTAATGTCACTGAGCTTTGGGCTCTTAGTAATTGGGTCATTAGCTATACCACAAGGTGCGCAAACCGCTAGCGTAAGTATGATTTGGCTGATTGCTTTTTACTATTTTATGACACTGGGCGAATTATGTATTTCACCGATTGGCCTATCTTATGTAAGCAAGCTATCTCCCAAAAGGCTTTTGGGTATGATGTTTGGGGCGTGGTACCTGGCCAACTTTGCAGCCAATTTATTTGCAGGAATAGTAGGTAGCTATATTGATGTGATCTTGCATGAATATTCGATGTCAGTTTTTTTAGGCATGTTTGTGGTAGTATCTGGTATAGCAGCTGTCATTATAGGGCTTCTGAATAACTTTATGAAAAAGAAAATGCATGGAGTCTCATAGTTTTAGAATAGTAAAAAAATCACACAAAACGAAAAAGTCATCATAAAATGAACGTATTTTGCTAAAAATATGTATAATTTCATGGCTGTTTGTGTAAGCTTTCCTTAAACCCAACTGAGTTCTCGAACAGGTTCCCGAGCCAAACCTGCACCAGATTAAGTTAAATTAGTTGAGTAGTACTAGTTTATGAATAAATTTAGCAAAATATAGTCAATAAAAAAGGGGCAATTTACCCCTTATTATAAGTTTTGATCATTTCCTAATTAGCAGGAATATACCGTATCTCAATTACAATATTCTCAAGTACAATCCCAGCAAACTGAATTTGAGCTACAATTTCCGGATTAGCTTCAATGAATGCATCAATATCTTCTTGCGGTATGCGATAAATCAAATTCAAATTAGTAGTAGATAAAGCCCCAATTTCAGTCGTCGTTTCATCATCAAAAATGATTTGAGTTTCACTAGATGCAAATGCCCAAGTGCCTTCAGCAGTTTGATTATTTTGTGTGGCCGTATATGTTTTGTCTGTTTTGAAGGTTACATCTGCCTCAAAGGCATCAAATGATCCTTCTCCTCCTAATAAATCATCAATATTTAGCAGTTCTAATAAACTTTGATTAATCAATTGATCATTCACCGTTAAAATCATTTCATCAAAATTCCAAGTATGACCTGTAAGTAGCTCTTCTTTACTAGGCTCTACTGGTTCTGTTTTACTCCCACAGTTGCTTAGTGTCAAAATGGTAGCCAGGCTTAGCAGGCTTAGTACAGAAGCGAATGTAATCTTTTTCATAGCAAAATATAGTTTATAGCGTCAATATACTTATTTTATTTTTAATTAAAATTTATTCCAACCTTGTTTTTTTAGGTGCTGGTAAATAAGATGTATTGGAAGCCCCATGACCGTATAATAGGATCCTACGATCTTTTTTATACCTATTAAGCCAATCCAATCCTGAATTCCATAGGCACCTGCTTTATCTATAGGCAAAAATCGATCCAAATAATAGGATATTTCAATTTCATCTAATTGATCAAAACAAACCTGCGTGCTATCTTGCTCACAAATTTGTTTATTTTGGTGCCAAATGCAAAAGGCTGTAATCACTTCATGTGATGCTCCAGATAAGGATGAAAGCATCTGTATGGCTTCTTTTTTGGAGGACGGCTTACCAAATAATTTTTCATTAAATATCACTGTTGTATCAGCAGTAATTAATATATGCTCCCTAGTAAAGTGGTGAAGGGCTTTTGCCTTTTGCAGAGCGATATGGGCGGCTACCTGATTCAAAGGTATTTCTGGAGGAGTAGCCTCACTCACATTACTCGCTTGAACCTTGACGCTGAAGCCAGCTTGCGTCAATATTTCATGCCTTCTTGGAGATTTAGACCCTAGAATAATTGGATATTTCGTTCTCATGTTCCTCAAAGATACTAAATAAAAATCCACAAATGGCTTTGGGATAAAAATATGTGCTCTTCTGCGGGAGGGTGTATCCACTAAAGCAAACTTTTTTAACTTGCTCAATATCAATTTCTTGAGTAATGAGTGCCATTTGTGCGTTTCCTTGCTCCACCTCTCGTATGCACATCGAAAAATTTCGTTCAAAATGAATATGTGGTGTTTTTCGCTGATCTTTTCCTGGTATGCCAAGTGCTTTTTCAATTACAAAATAATGCATCACCGTCAAATCCAATGCCTTTATTTGATCAGGAAATTGCCAGCTCATCTTATAAAAAACCTCTTCTTTCAAGCGTATTTTCCAAGCTTTATTGTTCATTATAAGTCCAAATGCCCACTTTTTACCAAGGATAATTTCATTGACATCATACACATTTGGTACATCTTTTATATGAAAATGTTCACTTAATCTTGACATTATTTGATCCGGATTAAAGTCCGGTAAGTTTTTAATTAAACGATGCGTAGGCAAAATCCTAAGGTCATTTGCTTGCATATTGGTCAGGTACATCATGTGGTAATGGCAGTCCGCTTGTTTATGAAGGTTCGGATGAGTGCCTTGCATCAATTTGAGGTAAGATAAGGAGCCTTCGTAACGATGATGCCCATCAGCTAAAATGATCTTTTGATCTTGAATGCACTTTTGGAACAATTTAATGACATTTTCGTCATGTATGACACTTAATTTATCACTAACTCCTTGATAATCTTCTGTTTCATAGAGTGGTGCTTGCATGGATTCATCCATGTATTTTTCAAGCTCGAATGCATCGTCTGAATATAGACCATGCGTAGGACTTGTATTGAGCCCTGTGCTTTGAAGTAGTTCCAATCGATCGTTTACGGAACTTGGAATGGTATTTTCATGCCGTAGAATAACTTTCTCACTCCAATCATACACGCGTATCAGGCAAATAAATCCCTTCCGGCAGTAGGGCTCCTGATGCCCTGATAACTTAAAATATTGATAGTATGGATAAATACCAGCCAGTTTATCTTTTTCAATGATGGCCTCGTTCATCCATTTAGCCAACGTATTTTTAGCGGCGAGTGGAGCTTGTGTGCCCTGAGGTACAGATAGATGTATACTATTTAGCTCATTATCATAGAGAGCCTCTCGTTGCTTTTGTGATACCACATCGAATAGAGGCGAGGTCAATTCATCTAATTGATCAATATATCTCCTATGGTATCTCCATGCCTTAAATGGCTGTATTTCAGCCATATACTAATTTTTTAAGTAAGCACGGAACATCCACACAAGTTTTTCTTGCTCTCGAATATAATCACTCATCAAGGCATTTGTTCCCTCGTCTTCAAATTCCCCAGTGAGCTTAAGTAATTCACGCTGCTTAAGCAATATCACCTTAAAGGCATTCAAAATTTGCTGTACTGCTCCCATAGGATCAGTGATGTCTGTAGTAGCTTTTACATCAGCGCAATTTATATATTGCTCATAACTATGAGTTGGCACAAATCCAAGTGTTAGAATCCGCTCAGCAAGTTCATCTATTTTAAGTGCCAGGTCATTGTAAATTTCTTCAAACTTAAGATGTAGTTCAAAAAATTTCTCCCCTTTAATATTCCAATGAAAACCCCTCACATTCATATAAAAAATTTGATAATCGGCGAGCAAGCGATCTAGTTTCTTGGCAAGTGCGGAGGCTTGTAGTTGATCAAGTCCAATGGCATTTAATTGTTCCATATTTCCTGTATATTTTAGTGTGTTTAAATATACAAACTTTATATATAAAAAGGCGTATGAGTCAAAAATTATTATTTTAATAGTGAATGAAATGTGCAAATTACATTGAAAATGTCTCAATAATAAACAAATTTAGCAAAAATTATTCAAAATTTACAAAGAAAAAATATAATACAGTACCGTCTGCCCGGCCGCTTTCAATGTATTTTTATCAATAATATCCATGTTATCGGCATGGGTATGGTGGTACCAGCCAAAGGTCTGGTCGGCTTCGAGTTCGATGATATTAATCATCGGAATTTTGGCAATTTCATTCACATAAATATGATCATCCATAATGCCACTTTTCCGATCATACTTAAAAAAATCACTATATCCCTTTTGATTGGCAATATCCCAAACAGCTTTTACCACACTTGGCGCATAATCAAGCGAATGTTGTTCCTGATAAAATTTAGCGTTTTTTGCCCCTACCATATCCAATAATATGCCACAATAGGCTCGATAATTTGGTTGATGTTTATTTTCAGCCCAGTACTTAGAGCCTAAGCAATAATCACTTTGTTGGTAGAATTTTTCTAAGATTTTGCCGGTATAGTTTAGCGGTGCTCCGAAATCTTCCCCATCAAATAAAATAATATCTACTCCCACTTTCGGCTGAGTTTGTTGGATTTGCCTTGCTATTTCTAATAACACACCTACGCCGCTTGCCCCGTCATTGGCGCCATCGATGGGTTGAGATTTATTGGTCGAATCTTTGTCGGCAAAGGGCCTGGTGTCCCAGTGGGCACCCAGCAAAACTCTCTTTTTTAACTTAGGGTAGAAGGAAGCAATAATATTACGGAGTTGTAACACAGTACCGTCAAAAGCCTCTTCTCCGAATGATTGAATGGTAATTTTGGCACCGAATTGTGTTAATTTTTGAATTAAATAGTCTCCACATTTATAATGTGGCTCTGTATTGGGCACTCTAGGACCAAATTCTACTTGCTTTTGCACATACAAATAGGCACTGTCTGCATTGAAATCAGGGGCGGATATAGGTTGCATTTTGGCCTCTTTTTTATTTTGAGGCTTAGGTTTTGATTTACAGGCTCCAAGTAGCAAAAGGCAACTCAGTGCATAGGACCATTTCGCAGTAGCACGCATATTAAGCAAAATTCGTGTATTTATTTTTGATATAAAAGTTTTTTGATCAATATAATCCTGCTAAATTTGTATACAATCAATATTTAATGACATAATCATGAAGGTTACTCAATTAATAGTTATTTGCCTGCTTAGTTTTGTATTAAGTAAAACCACTATTGCTTTGGAAATGGATCCACATTCATATGCACGACCTCAAGAAGTTTTGATGACCCACCTGAGCTGGGATGCCTCTATTGACTTTGATCAAAAGGTCATTACAGCTGTAGCGGAAATTACTTTTGAGAATAAAACGGATGCCAGTCACCTCTATTTGGATACAAAAGAACTTAAAATTAATAAAGTGACCATAGATGGAACGGATCAGGAGGCTTTCTTTGAGCTTGGGCCAGGTGATTTTTATTTGGGAAAAGCACTCAAGATACGCATCACACCTGGTGCGACAAAGGTTACCATTCATTACCAAACATCTCCTACTTCGCATGCACTCCAATGGCTTGATAAGAGTCAAACAAAAGATAAAAAATTCCCGTATTTGTTTACGCAATCTCAGGCTATTTTAGCACGGTCATGGATTCCGCTACAAGATACACCTGGCGTAAAATTCACTTATGATGCTCAGGTGCAAGTTCCCAAAGGATTTATGGCCTTAATGAGTGCATCTAATCCTCAGCAGGTGAGCAAGGACGGACGCTATTCATTTGAGATGAAGCAACCTATTCCTTCCTATTTAATGGCCATGGCGGTAGGCGTAGTGGAGTTTAAAGAGATAGGTGAGCGCTCAGGTGTATATGCAGAGCCATCTCAAATTGAGGCTGCTGCGTATGAGTTTGGTGAATTAGAAAGTATGATTGATGCGGCAGAACGATTATACGGTGACTATCGATGGGAGCGATATGATATCATTGTATTACCTCCTAGCTTTCCTTTTGGTGGAATGGAAAATCCTCGTCTAACATTTGCTACACCGACCATTATTGCTGGTGACCGTTCGCTAACTTCGCTAATTGCCCATGAGCTTGCACATTCTTGGTCTGGGAATCTAGTGACTAATGCCAATTGGAATGATTTTTGGATTAATGAAGGGTTTACCGTTTATTTTGAACGGCGCATTATGGAGGAGGTTTATGGCAAACCATATGCTGATATGCTCTCAGAGTTAGGTCTACAGGATTTACTGGGGTCCCTAGATTATTTTGAAAAAGAAGGGTATAGCGACGATACTAAACTGAAACTTCAGCTAGATCAACGTAATCCTGATGATGGTGTTACTGATATTGCCTACGAAAAGGGCTGTGCGTTTTTAACCTATATTGAGCATTTAGTAGGGCGTCAGAAATTTGATGCATTTTTGAATCAGTATTTTGAAGAATTTGCTTTTAAATCCATGACCACCGAGTATTTCTTGGAATATTTAGATAAGAATTTATTTGATAAGTATGCTATCCAAGTTGATCCCAAATTATATGAAGAGTGGGTATATAGTAAGGGTATACCGCAGGATTATATAAAGTTTGATGCTGCTCGTTTTAATCAAGTTGATATTGTATTTGATCAATGGCTAGATAGTAAAGGTACGAAACAATTGGATACCAAAGAATGGAGTTCTCATGAATGGTTGTATTTTTTAAGAAAGTTGCCTAGGGAGCAAACTATAGAGGATTTAACAAAGCTAGATAACGCCTATCAATTTACACAGTCGGGTAATAGTGAAATATTGGCGGAATGGTTTTCTTTAGCTATAAAAAATAAATACGAGCCAGCATACAAAAATATAGAGGAATTTTTAATTCAAGTAGGGCGTAGAAAGTTTTTAGGACCACTTTATCGGGCATTAGCTCAAACACAAGAAGGAAGACAATGGGCCAGACAAATATTTGAAAAAGCCAAACCAAATTACCATTTTGTGGCTGCACACTCTATTGAGCAAATTCTAAAATAATTTATAAAATGCCAAATTAAAATATCATCATTGTGTAATATTTCCACAAAAAATTTGGTTCAATGGTAATGTTTTAGGTGAACATTTCTTTATTTTTGTTTAAATTTATAATAATTCCATTAAAATATTAACTTATTTGGTCTTTTTTGGCCAGCTGAGGCATTCAAATTGAATAAGCTACAAAAGTAGGGTTTCTTCATTTTAGCGACACGATTTTTGCAAAATATACTGTATAATTGCAATATAATTTAACAAAAAATCAAATAAAATGAATGTTGAGTATATGAGTACCACACCCAGTAAAGTAAACCGATTGTATCGGGAGTACATAAAGCGCCGGGGATTACCGCTTTCAAAAGAGCAGTTTTCATCATTTATGGCGTTTTACCCATCGTTGCTAGTTGTAGCATGTGATGGTATTGTTGATAAGGAAGAATGGATGTATTGTAAAAAACTAGCCAGTGGCTTGGGTACTACCTTTGCTAATGACAGTGTAAATACGACTACTTCAGCCAAAAAACTCACGTACATTTATCAAAATGAGTTTAAGTACTTGCTTAAAAATTTAGATGAGTGGCGCGATAAGTTTTTGGGCGCATTGCGCGAACATATAAGCACCAACGATGATGCAAAAGACTTTGTGCATGAAACTGTATTTATATTTGCAGATGCCTCCAACGGAATTTCAGCGATTGAGGATCAAACGATCAGTTATGTCTTTAATGAACTAGATATGGAAGATCAAACATAGTGTAAAATTTACTTCCGCAACGGAATTGAATGATCCATCCATGAGTGATTACGTAAGGGTTCCCCATAAAAATTGGGGTACCAAATAAGGCTGAATGTGACAGCAATGACTGATCCTGTTAATACATCGATCATAAAATGCTGGGAAAGATATACGCGTGAATACCCAATAAGAAATGCTAAAATTAAAATAAATGTGCTGTAAGATTTCATTTTTTTTGGAAGCCATAAAGCGAGTGCTGTACAGATAGAAAAACCGGCGGCGGTGTGCCCTGACGGGAAACTCTGAAAATGATGAAACGTAACACCATCAACTAAATACAATAGTGTCGTATCATGTTCAAAATATTTCGTAGGCCGTTCAATGCTAGAAAAAACTACTTTTTTTAGAAACTGCACTAATATAAAACTACTTAAAAAACTAGCCAAGAAAAAAAGGGTATGCCTAAACTTGATAAATAATGTGATGACTATAACACCCACGAAAACATAGGCTTCACCTAATTTAGTTGCCCACCTAAAAAAATCATCGGCAAGTGGATGATGGAATTGATTTAAATACAAATGCACGGAGGGTTTACCTATTATAAATGTCCATACTAACCCCATGACCCAAAGGATAAGATAAGGGTAAAAATAATAGCAATTGTCATGTATGATGGTTCTAAAATTTTCCCTATTCATCAATTCATATTATTAAAATGGTAACCTGCTAATATCATGCCAATTTTGATTGTGTCTCAAAATTGCAACAAAGCGTTCGAAATTCATACAATTTATTTGGTCATTCAACATACTTGAAAATCATTAAGTAACTAATAATCAATAATATATAAAGAAATTATTTTTTTGGTATGCAATTGGTATTGTTTTCATCAAACAAAAAAATTGAACATATGAAAGCAGTAACATCAAAAAACATCACCTCCTTCGTATTTGGGACATTATTCATTATTGGATTATTGACTGCAATAACAGTAGATGCTAAAGACAAAGCAGCTAAAGAAGAAAAAATTACCATTAAAGCACGTGATTTTGTTGAAAATGCAGAGCCAAATGATTGGAAGGCCTATGCGAAAGGCGCTGACAAATGTATTAAAAAAGGAGTAAACCTGAAGGAAGCTGAAAGTTGGCTTAAGAAGTCTATGGAAATTAAAAAAACACCTTATAACTTAGAAGTTCAAGGAGATCTTTATTTAGCAAAAAATCAACTTGAAGATGCCATTCATTATTACCTAAAAAGCATGAATTTAACCAAAGAAAAAAATCATGAAGCGGATGTCTCAAGGCTCCAGCAAAAAGTACAATCCCTTCGAAAACAATATTAAACCCAAATTTTAAATGTTAGTGATAAATTCGGGTTAAAATATCCTTTGTGGATGGGTTTTTGCTTCTTACCTTCTGCCAATAGGCGGGAGGTATTTTTTTGAGATTTATCAGCATAATTTTACAAGTATTCAATTGAATTAATTCATATTGACAACAATCAAACCATTGATTGACCTAAATCATTCACTTTTCATTCAAAAATACCCAACTTTACATTAAATATTTTTTAAAAACTAAAAAAGAAATCAATTATGGACAATTTATCAAAAAAAATTATAACAGGTATAACATTAGTATTTATAATCCTTATTGGAGTTGGTACATATAATTATTTAACTGAAACAAATGAAACTACTTATGGTGATGTTAAGGAAGAAGTCGCTGAGGCTGCCGAAACAACACTTGACTTTGGTGAAGATAAAAAGGATAATCTTATTGCTTCACTAGAAGATGAACGGGATCATATTGATAAGAAAATAGAGCAATTAAAAGAAAACTTAGTTGATGTGAAAAATGATGCTAAAAAAGGACTAAAAAAGAAAATTAACAGCTTAGAAGATGAGCAAGCAAAATTAGATAACAAAATTGATAAGTTAAAGAAGTCTACAGATAAAGTGACGGATGATGTAGCCAAGGGGATTAAGAAAGCTCAAAGAGACATTAAAGAAACCATTCAAGATATTGAAAATGAATTCAAAAATAATAAAGCATAATAACGCATAAAATATATAAAAAAGTAATCTTTCTGTATTTCTGTAAAAACTGCCAGGTTAGCTAAGCTGTGGCAGTTTTTTTGGTTGTTAACAAATTAAAAATTTGAGCAGGCAAATTTGCTTGATTATTCGCTTATATACCAATTAAGTTTTTACAATTTCTTATTGTTTATTAATTATTTATGTTGCTTATTTTTAAGGCACACATATTCTTTCCAAAAATTTAAGATAAACAATCAAATCTTCAAATAGTATCTTTTATAATCTTACTAAAATACAAAATAACTTAACCTCTAAATTTAGATTTAAAACCTAGTTGATTATTGTGTAACTATTTATTATATTTTCCTAAAAGAATATCGAGAAAATTAGTGTAAAAGCGAATTTTCATGTAATTTTGAATGAAATTAGCAAAAAATATTCAAATTAAGTGAGTATAAGCCTTTTTCTTAACCAGAATCATCACTATATTTGATCTCATGAACGCAATACTTTTATTCTTATTTGACAAACCAATTTGGATTCTATTTTTAATAGGTGCATCATCACAGTTGCTTGGTAATGATGCGTTAAACAAACTTTTTAAGCAAGTAGAGCAACTTGATCAGCAACTCAATCCATATTAT
>JAUIFR010000107.1 GCA_030430325.1 Bacteroidia bacterium
CGTCCTACTTATTTTATTTAACTGCACATGAGGTACAACTAGTAAAGTTACAAAGTCATCATAAGATCCAACGATTAGCACGTCAACTCCTTTCATTTGCTCATCAAGAGCCGGTATTTGGAAAAGGAATGAGTGCTCCAGAGTTTAGCAAAATTTCGTATCAACTTTTTGGTTATTTATTTCCCATTTCTATACCCCAAAAACTTATCATTATACCTGATGGGGCCTTGTCCAAGCTTCCTTTTGAGATATTGCTGATAAACCCCAGCTATATGAATGAATTTAAGCACCTTCCATATTTGATCCAGCACTCAACAGTAAGTTATGCGTATTCTGCTTCCATGTTATTTACAAGTCATAATACCAAAAATACAAAGTATACTAATGAATGCCTTGCACTAGCACCTTCATACAATAGCCAGCCAGGAAAACAAGGTGCTACAAGAGGATCGCTTAAATCATTGAGAGATGAAAACCTTATGGAGTTACCGGGTGTAAAATTAGAGGTAAAAAGTATAGCTTCGCATTTTAGTGGGGATTTTTTGTTTGGTAAAGAGGCTAATGAATATAATTTCAAGACATTAGCTCCTCATTATAAAATCATTCATATTGCATCACATGCAGATGCCAATGAGCAAAATCCGATTTTTTCTAAAATGAATTTATCGAGTGCAAAGGCAGAAGATGGAAAATTATATGCCTATGAGGTTTATAATTTAAATTTACCTGCGGAACTTATTGTGCTCAGTGCCTGTGAGACAGGTGATGGTAAGTATATAAAAGGAGAAGGCATATTGAGCTTAGCGCGAAGTTTTTTGTATGCTGGATGTGCGAGCGTAGTGCAAACAATGTGGAAAACCGATGACTTGGCTAGTGTAAAGATGATGGGGTATTTTTATAGTTACCTATCAAAGAAAAATTCAAAAGATCTGGCGCTTACACAAGCAAAACGAGATTTTTTAACTTCCAGCAAGGGTATGCAGAGCCATCCGTATTATTGGGCCAGTTTTACACTAATAGGTGATCAAGCGGCCATTTCACATACTAGATATCATCATTGGTTTTGGTTGGTTGGAATTATGTTAATTGGTGTTTTGCTACTGTATGCAAAAAAAAGAACTTAATTGATTGAAATTTGCAAAATTCATTGAAAAATGAAGTTTTGTTATTTATCCACGTATAAATAATTACTATTACTAATGGGTTGGTTGCATAATGTATAAAGTCAGTAGTTTATAGCCACTGACTTCTGATTATAAGTACTGCCCTCAGCTACTCTTCAATAATAAGGGATAATCCGATGTATTATAAACCCAAAATAAGCAATAGAAATTCTATTGCTTATTTTGGGATAAATATTTGATTTTCAATCTATAACATCATATTTAACAACTTAAATGGCCCCAAAAATCACCTTTTATGCTAATAAACGGGGTAATTGCCTTGTTTTCGATTCGCGATAAGGATGTGGCGGCCACCCGTAAGGCGGGTCTGCTGAAAGCAGACGGGACCCGCAAGCAGACTGGTCCTCAGAGTCATAGGCTCTGAGGAATCGCCCAAATAAAGATAATAATGAATCAAGAAAATCAAATTCAATCTAAATATAAATATTAGAATAACAGTTCTTTACAAAATTTATAGCTAAGGCATCTTCCTAAAAGCTAAAAATAAATTTAACAAATTATAAATCAGTAAATTAAAAAAAAAAATCAACCTTCATTCAATAAAAAATGCGCTTACTCCTGAAAACCCCTAGATAATATGATTTGAGTACGTTATTGTCTGTATTTGATTTCTATTTAATATTAAAAAAAATCATAGTTAGCTAAATAAATTCAAATTAATAATATAATTCAATAAAATTAGCTAAATATATGTAAAAATTACTCTACAATAAGCGGAAATTTTTCTGCATTAATGGAGATATAGTATAACCCTGGCCGAGCGATTCCGCTTAAAGATATGGTCTTATCTGAGAGGGAACCTTCTGTTACCTTGAATCCCATTTGATCGTAAATGGCATATGAGGTATTTTCTGGAGCAGCATGAATAAAAACATCCTGTCCCCTTTTGGCTGGATTGGGGTACATAAGTTGATCATTTTGACTATACCAAATAATGGGTGCACTGGGCTCCACTATTACTTTATAATATTCGGATTTTTTGATTACCTCTTTCCCATGCACTTGTATATAATATTTGCCAGCAGTGAGGGCCTGAGTTAGTGTTTTAGGCTCAGTTGTATCAATGGCAGATCCATTAATAAACCAAAATTGCCCTTCCTTATAAAGTAACATGTAGTAGATACCTCCTGTTTCTGGTTTATTCATGCCCGTAAGGTGTATATCATAACTTTGAGGGATATTACTGTTGATCTCAAAGCTAAAGAAATCATCATCTCCTGCGATACAAATTTTACCATATTTAGGGTCATTTATGATCATTGGAGTAGCCAATGCTTTGGTGTCATTAGGCTCATTGGTTTCATAACAAAACTGCTGCTCGAGGGTGGTAAATTGCATATAGGACGACTTCTGGACATAAATGGGGTAATCGCTGTTACAGGCGTCAGGGTCAAGGTGTACCCGCCAAAAGTATTTGGTATTGGGCTCCAAACCAATTATTGTAACTTTATCGGATTGCCCTCCAGGCATGCTTTCAAACGTTTTGTCATAAGTACCATCCTCACTAATAATATTGATTTTATAATTAAAAGGCTGACAATAGTACTCAGCAAACTCAGAATAGATACTATGCCATTCTAAGGTGGCAGATGTAGGCTTAATGTCTAGTGTTTGCATAGAGTAGGCATATGGCAGTACTTTGTCTGAAGGATACTGCTCAAGTCCTCCTTTATAAAAAAAATGAACGGGAAAAGGTAGAATCTCGGCATCTCCAAGGTATACCGCCGGCCACTGATCAAGTACGTCAGGTATATCTTCCCCTTTTCTAGCAATGATATATCCTTGCAGCCCTACTTCATCTTCGTAAACACCATCGTAATAATAAACGGTTTGGTTCAATGGAGCATAAAATTCCCCTTCAAAGTCATTACCGAGCCCCTTTGCTACTAATTCGTCATCCGAAAGCCTTCTATCCCGATTATAATCTAAATAAAAGTGCCAATATAAGTCGCCTCCTCCTATATTGGCTGCTTCAAATTTAAAGGTATTTGTTTCACCTAGATAAATCATGTGACGCTCATCCCCACTTCCACACCATGGATTATTTGGGAAACTACCGTAAGGGTAATCCTCACTATCAATATCTTTACAACCATTTATCGTTATGGCATTAATATGGACTTTAGTGGCATCAAAAATAGGTTCATCTACAAAAACAGAATGTCCCTTTGCAAGTATGCTATAATCTTCAATTTCTCCGCTACAAGTGCTTTCGGAGTTGATTTCACCAAGTGTCGCAATGACCCGAAATTTATTTAAACCGTAGTGATCAAACTTAATATTGGCTTGCGCCTTTCCGATAATATTCTTAGCCTCGTACTTTAGCCATTCGTTTATTTCTCCATCTACTTCTTGTAATACATAGACAGCATAATTAACGGGCTGTACCTCTCCGATAAATCCAGGAACAATAGTTAATGGAACGGTTTCTCTTCCAAATATATCACCAGCAAATACAGTATCCAGTTTTAGATAAGACTTATTATGATACCCATTGTCATTTCCAGAGGAGTATACCTTGTTATTATAAATGATTCGATCAATAAAAACTTGCTGTACATTACAATTTTCAGCAAAAAGTAGAAATGGGATAGCCCATAAGGTAAAAAGTAATTGCTTCATTCTAAGTTGGTTTTAGTTAATTGATAAACAAATAACGTTTAGTTACAGTTGGTTTTTTAGAGGTTTACTGTCATATTGGCTATTTTGGTCAGCACAAATTTAATATTTTCCTTTTATGCACAAAATTAATAGGAGGATTATTGTTTGGGGTTATTTATTTTTAACGAATTTTGCAAATATCATTGAAAAATACCTTTTAAATGAATGTAATTAGCAAAAATTAATTAAAATATTTTTATCAATTTTGATATTGCACCTCGTGCAGGTGCGCATAATGTCCACCCTTTTTTAGTAAGGTTTCGTGATCCCCTTTTTCGATTATTTCTCCCTGATCGAGCACGATGATTTGATCAGCTTTTTGGATGGTAGATAGTCGATGGGCAATCACGATGGCTGTTCGCCCCTTCATAAGTTGATCAATAGCGTACTGAATGAGGGCCTCAGTTTCACTATCTACAGATGCTGTTGCTTCATCTAAAATGATGACTTTAGGGTCAAATACTAGGGCGCGCACAAAAGACAGTAACTGACGCTGTCCCGTTGACAGTGTTGCCCCTCGCTCCATAACGTTATACGAATAGTCTTCCGGTAATTTCATAATAAAATCATGTGCACCTACTAGTTTGGACGCCTTCAGCACCCTTTCTTCATCAATTGATTTATCAAAGAGGGTGATATTATCCCAAATGCTCGCCGAAAATAAAAATACATCTTGCAGTACCATACCAATATTTTTGCGTAGACTTTCGAGCTGTATTTCTTTAATATTAATTTCATCGAGCAATATTTCACCCTTCTCTATATCATAAAATCGGTTCAATAAATTAATGATGGAAGACTTACCTGCACCAGTTGCACCAACCAGGGCTAGCGTTTGTCCTGCATCTACTTTAAAATCGATCTTTTTTAGTATGGGTTGATCCTGAACATACGAAAAGTCTACTTGCTTAAATTGTATGTTGCCCTTGAGTTGATTCAATGTCAATTCACCTTCATCGACCACAAAATTATTGTTTTCGAGTAGCTCCATAATGCGAGCAGTACTTACAATACCTAACTGTATGGTATTGAAACGGTCAGCGATCATACGAATGGGCCTAAAAAACATCTGAATATACATAATAAAGGCAATCAGCGTACCGACAATGGCTGTATCTGTTTGAACTGGAGAAAAGTTAATGAGCACATCACGGGCACCATACCAAATCAGTAACGCAATACCACTGGCCTGGATCAATTCAGCTACCGGAAAGTAAATGGAGTAATATAAAACCGTTTTGATATTGGCCCTACGGTGTTCTTTATTAATGACCATAAACTTGGTCAGTTCCTCTTTTTCATTTCCAAATATTTGCACAATACTCATACCAGTAATATGTTCTTGTACAAAAGTATTGAGTTTTGATACGGCATTTCGTACTTCTTTGTATGCTACCTTTATTTTTTCTTTAAAAATATACGTACTTAATATGAGTAAAGGTAATGTGGCCAGGCTCACTAATGTGAGCTTCCAGCTCATCCAGAGCATAAAGCCTACAATAAAGAGAACCTGCAATAAATCACTAATAAGGGCTGCCAAACCCTGACTAAATACATTTGATAAGGTTTCTACATCCGAAATATTCCTCGTAACAAGCCTACCAATAGGTGTTTTGTCAAAAAAGGGTAGACTCAAGCGTAAAATATGCTGATAAAGTTTCACTCGGATATCTTTAATGATATACTGGCCAATCCAACCTGATAAATAGGTATGTAAATATTGAACTATAGCCGAGGCAATCAAAAGCAATAATAACAACAATACCATGTTGACAAGTCCTGCGCTATCACCATTGGCGATGTAATTGTCTACCGCCATTTGCACAATCTTTGGCTTTAGTGGTGCCAAAATGGCTAGAAAAATCGTTAGAAAAACCAAAAAATAAAAGGTAGTACGATATGGCTTAATAAACCGGTACAACTTTCGTAGTACTTGTAAGTCAACAATTTTTGAAGTAGTGCCCGAAGTTTCGGCCATATGTATCTCTTAAAATGCTTGTTAGAATCGAATATTATGTATATTTACCTATATTTCTATAGACAATTCTGGGCTTCCAGGCCTTGAAATTAAGTTATTTTTTAGAATAAAGCATATTTTCATGAAGAATTCTATTTTTATACTGATTGGAATAATTATTGGAAGTGTTGTAACCGCTCAACAAGACTCAACAAATTTTGAATTAGATACACTTATTACCAATAAAAAAATGATCATTGCCACGAAATTAGCTGCACCCTTTGTGTTCAAAAATGATGCAGGTGAGTTGGAGGGAATATCCATAGCTTTGTGGGAGCAAATTGCACAGGAACTCGATTTGGAGTTTGAGTATAAACTGATGGATTTGGAACAACTGTTAGAAAATACTCGAGATGGTAAGGTAGATTTAGCCGTGGCTGCAACAACCATTAATCGTGAGCGTGAGATGTTCCTTGATTTTTCTCAGCCCTACTTCATCACCGGCTTGGGTATTGCTACGAAAGAATCAGGCAACAAAGTCCTTCAGACCCTCCAACGGTTCTTTTCATGGGATTTTTTTAAGGCAATTGGTGGCTTGGCCGTAATTATCTTGATTTTTGGCGGCTTGGCTTGGCTATTTGAGCGGCGATACAACAAAGAAGAATTTGGGGGGAAGTGGTACAAGGGGATTGGAGCTGGATTTTGGTGGTCGGCCGTAACAATGACTACTGTTGGCTACGGTGATAAGTCACCGCGAAGCCCTGGAGGTAGGATCATCGCACTCATCTGGATGTTCATGAGCTTGATCATTATCTCAGGTTTTACAGCAGCAATTACCAGTTCTTTGACCATCAACCAGCTTTCGACCTATCAAATCCAAAGCCCTGGCGACCTATACAAGGCTCGAGTGGGGACGCTAAGGAAGTCTGTAGGTCAGCAGTATTTATTAGAAAAGGGGATTGCACATGAAAATTTTTCTGATATTAAAAATGCTTTAGAGGAACTTGCGGCAGGTAATTTAGATGCTGTAGTTTATGATCAGCCTATTATACGTTATATTTTGAAAAACGAAATGGTCAATTCACAGATTAATATATTGCCACATAACATTCAAAATAGCTATTATGGGTTTGCTTTTACCAATGGGAGCCCACTTCGTGAAGAGATAAATCTAAAGCTTTTGGAGGTGATCTCAAGACCAACTTGGCGAGAAGTGTTGCATCAGTACACAGGAGAGATGCATTAATGAATGAAATTTGCTAAATTCATGAAAAATCATTCAAAAATTAAATGTTTTCTTAACCTACTTGGAGGCAAAGGGCACTGATCCAGGGTTCGTTTTCTGTTTTTGGCAACTAACTCATATACGAAATTAGCAAAAAAGGGAAGGAGTAAGTAGCCCCACCTTAAAATCTTAAAATAAGGTCTAATATTGGCTAGCAACCAAGTGCAAGCATCAGCTTTAGTTCGAATTTTTTGCAGCTTATCATCAAAATAAGTGGCAATGACGATGGTGTCAATATGATGTAAAAATTCGTATTGATCTTTAAGCTGCTCGTAAGTTTTACCTTGCTGTGGTGCAAAATAGAGTTGAGTGGGTAGTTTAAATTTGGCAAGATGCCGAAGAAACCAATGGCATGTCAGACAATTACCATCATAAAACAAAATACACTTAAATTTATTGTGTTTAAAAGAGCGATTAATATTAAATGAATTGTTTGGCTTAATTTCTTGGGGCATCACCTTCTATTTTATTGGTTACTCAATAGTAAACTGAAGGATGGGGGAGTCTGGTAGCCCGTTCAGAGGGCGTCCAGTGTACTTTATGGTGTATGTGCCTGGTTTTTCCATTGGGTATGCATTACTAATTATAATGGATTGGGATACGGACTCCCCCGAATTAATAGTAATGCTATCTCCTGTGAGGGTACTACGTTTGACCATTTTACCCATATAGCGAAGTCGGGATTCCTTATATACAATTTCAAAAATATTGGCGGTAAGATCCTTTTCCAAGGGCGTTTGCCATTTACAAAAGGAATGATGTTGCTCACTGGTATTAGTTACGGTGAATTTTACACTAATTTCTTCACCAGGTTGAAAAACTTGGCGTTCTAATTGTAGTTCGGTCTTTAAAAGTTGTGTATTATCCATTGTTTTAATGCTATTTAAAGTCCAAAATAGTATGAATGTGATTGCTGCTCGTAATTTCATTGGTTAATTATAGAAAAAGTTAATTTTAAATTCAATTGCATGACAATCTATAAAGATATTTAATCTGAAATATTACAAGATAATTAAATATATGCTATTCGGGTTAGGTTACCGAGGCGGAAGCCGGAGGTACCGACCGTAGGTCCAAAATGCCAGCCGCAAGCGGCTGGGTCCAAAGGACACAACCGAGGCGAGAGTCGAAGGTTGCGAGCGTAGCTCATTTTGGAGCCCGGCCTAGGACATGCCGTTAATAAATGATACTCGATGTATCATTTTAGGCATGGGCCAGCCTGCAGCGGGGGCTTGTTATCTTTCAGGCAACCCAAAAAAATAAAAAAAATACTATAAAATTCATACAATTTTTCTAGATTAGCTATCTAAAATGAATATAATTAGCAAAATATATTCAAAAACAAAATATAAGTAAAGCATTAATAATTAACACAAATTTAAAACTTAATAGAGTTTAAAAAACTAAAGTCAGGCATTTCAATTAAAATATTACCAAATAAATAATGTTAGAATAAAATTACAACCCATTATTTATCAAATACATAAAGTAAAAATATGTATAAAAGCGGATAATCATGTTATTTTGAATCTATTTTGCAAAATTTATTGATTTATAAATTTTGGTTTATTGATCCCGCATTATTCACCACCCTATCTATTACAACTTAAAATTTCTTCAAAATTAAGGATTTACGAAAACCTGAATTTATTGAACTTTTGGTTTTCATAACGCTACTGTGATGAATAATGCGGGTAATTTTTTACCAATTCATTTCATCTTTCCCAAAATTATTTTATTTTTATATACCCAAAGAACCGATGACAACTCAGGATTAACCCGTATCAATAACTTTACCTAAAAAATTACCATTTCTGTGAAAGCATTGTTGCCCCTCTTATTTGTTCTAATTTTTAATTCTATTATTATAGTTGGAGCTGATAATGACTACGAAAAGTGGAGCTTTGAAGAGCTAGACCATAGAATGGACACCTACTTTGGACAAGGAAATTTCAAGGCCTGCATCCCAATTACAAAGGCTGCAATTAATAAAGCCAGGCTCGAACTCGAAAGCCATGATCCCAAATTTATCGAATATGTGCATGTATTGGCCTACCTTTATATGGTATGTGGGGAATATAGCAAATCCGAGTCCGAGCACTTTAAGGCATTGAGTATGTTCGATTACGCTGAACCCATTGATACTAGTTTGTATTTGAGTACCCAAAATAACCTCTCGGTATTATATATAAATATGGGCCGGTACCAAGATGCCGAGCAAATTTGCCAAAAAACCATGCAAGAACGATTAAAAATCTTTGGGAAGAGTAGTAAATATGCTATGAGTCTTAATAATTTATCAACAATTTATAAATTATTAGGTATGCATCAGGAAACGGAATCGCTTCTGCTTGAAGCCATTAAAATTCAGAAAGAAATAATGGGAATCCACGACCCCAATCTTCTGCTTTTTATGCATAATTTGGCCGTACTTTATGATGATATGGAAGCATACGATAAGGCCGAAGCACTTTTTGAAAAGATAAAAAACTCAAAATTACCCAAAAAACATCCAAATTACGTCATCTATATGGATAATTTTGCTTCTTTATACGTGGACATGAAGCAACTTGACAAAGCTAAGCTCCTTTATTTAGGCAATATAAAGCTGAAAGAGAAGATCCTTGGTAAAAATCACCCGGATTATGCCAGATCATTGCACCTACTCGGTGATTTATATGAAAAAACAAATGAACTAGAAAGGGCTGTCTTTTATCTAAGTCAGGCACAGAAAGCACGAGAAGCGATACTTGGTAAGTTCAATTTAGATTATGCCACAACAACACTCGACTTAGCCATCATTCAACATAAAAACGGTAATTACAAACAAAGTTTACGCCATATCAACCAGTGTTTAACGTCATTGACACGCCAAAACATTGAAGTCAATCAAAGTTCAACCTATAAAGAGCTAGAAAACATACCTTATAGCTCCTCCCGACATGTGCTGCAATTATGTAGAGCATTAAATGCCCTCCATGAGCTATATGTAGTCAATTACTTTAATTTACCTAAGGCGCAATGCCAAAAACACCAAAAGCAAATTTCGCTATTGGCTATCAAACTGCTAGAGCAGTGCAGGAAGGAATTCATCAGTGATAATGATAAGTTACGTATATTAGACCAAAGCCATGAATGGATGCTTCGTAACCTTAAACTATTAAACCTTAATACAGATATCAACTTGGCGCTAAAGACCATCGAAAGCCATAAGTCTGTATTACTCCTAGATGCCATAAAAGCTTCACAGGCCTATCAGCTTGCCAACTTACCTGACTCATTGGCTGAAAGAGAACGGGGCCTTTATCAACGTAAAAAATCAATCGATGCAGCCTTGTTGCAAGCTGGAAACTCACAAGATAGCCTTCGAACAGAATTAAATGACCTTACGCTGGCAATCATCCAATTCAAACAGCTCATCGAAAGGGAATTCCCAAATTATAGTACCTTAAAATACAGTGAGGAGGCAATCACTATTGAAGGTATCCAACAAAAACTGGGTCCCGAGCAGGGCGTACTTGAATATGTAGTTGGCGATTCCACATGCTATGTTTTGTTTGTAGGGCCTACTGATTCGTTTGTAAAAAAATTGCCTATTTCAGCTGTTGAGTTAAACGAACGCGTGCAAAATTTGCGCCGTGTCTTAAACGATTATGATTTTGCATTCGAACATAAGAAGCAAAGCAATCAAATATTTGTACAGCATGCCTACTGGTGTTATCAAAATCTCGTAGCTCCAATACTAACCGAAAAAAAATCACTCAAACAGCTTTTTATTGTGCCGGATGGCGTACTTTGCCATTTACCTTTTGAAGTATTTTTAACTAAAAAAGTGCTTGATCAAAACATGGAATACCAAAACTTGGATTATTTATTTAAAACACATCAAATAAGTTATAATTATTCCATTGCTCTTTGGCAAACCAACCTTAAAAAGAGCAGTGCAGGTAAATCAAGTAACGGTAAAGTCTTGGCAATGGCCGCAAGGTATAACCAAACCAATGCATTAAGTGCAAATTTGAGAACCCCCGCAAACATTCGACTCCGAAGCACCTTATCAAACCTACCTGCAGCAGGAGAGGAAGTAAACCTGATAGCTGAGCAATTTGAGGGTTTTTACGGTGTTGACTCCTTGGCCAGCGAACAAAAATTCAAAGAAATAGCCGCCCAGTATGGCATCATCCATCTTGCCATGCACGGCTTGCTCAACGAAAGGTTTCCGACATTATCCAGTATAGCTTTTAGTGAAAATGGAGACAGCCTAGAGAATAATTTTTTGCAAGCTTATGAAATTGCTCAAATGCAACTCAATGCTGATTTAGTGGTACTTTCAGCTTGTGAGTCCGGTTATGGTAAATTTGAAAATGGAAATGGTACAGCATCACTTGCTCGAGCTTTTATGTATGCTGGTACACCTGCTTTGGTAGTTTCATTATGGAAGGTAGAAGACAATGCTACTGCCAAAATAATGGGTTATTTTTATAACGAGTTAAGTCATGGTAAAAATAAAGCAGAAGCACTTCGTCAAGCTAAAATAAGCTTTCTACAACAATCAAATGGCATAACGTCCCACCCAGCCTATTGGGCGCCATTTATTCAAATCGGAAACAGTGAGCCCATCCAAATTCAACGAAAATCAGATGACCGTTTTGTTATTTGGTGTTTGGCTATTGGTTTTTTACTGCTCGCAGTACTAATCATTTTTAAAAAACGGAAGGCAATAATTTAACATATTTTGCTAAATTTATTGAATTAAATCAAAAATCCATCCTAATAATGTGTGATTTTGAATAAAATTTGCTAAAATTGATGAAAATAAATTAACTGCTGTTATTTACCTATGAAATACTTACTTGTTGGATTAGGCAATATTGGAGATGAATACTGGGATACTCGGCACAATATTGGCTTTCGGGTGATGGATCATATTGCTGATCAGAAAAATACGACCTTTGAACTTAGTCGTCATGCCTTTTATGCAGCCTGTAAACATAAGGGGCGAACTATTGGGCTCATTAAACCAACAACCTTTATGAACTTAAGCGGGAAGGCAGTAAACTATTGGATGCAGCAGCTGAAAGTACCCATTGAAAATATACTTGTAACCACCGATGATATTGCACTACCATTTGGTAAGCTTCGATTGAGAGCTAAAGGAAGCCACGGAGGCCATAATGGGCTAAAAAATATCGAAGCCGTACTTCACACCAGCAATTATGCTCGCCTCAGGTTTGG
>JAUIFR010000108.1 GCA_030430325.1 Bacteroidia bacterium
GTAAAATAGGTTTTGTATTACCGTGGATATAGTCTTCATGCCCATGAAAAAAATCCACACTTAGCTCAAAAGCACTTCCTTTGGTGGAATACATTTTACGGTTAAGTGTATTGGATGATATTTTTAGCGTATAATTAAACCCATTAATTTTGGTGTAATCTAAAATATCGTTTGAGATAAGAATTGTATCATTACTGTATAAATCCAATTTACTAATCCATGCACCTGTCCATTCCATTTTGGCTTTTCGGCCTAGCGGGAAACCTAAGTTAAGGCCATATCGGCTATCCCATTGTCGTAGAATAGTTGGTTGGATATTTTCATTAAGTACATCAGATACAGCTAGATAATCCCAATTATTATAGGTAAACGAAGGCTCTATAAAATATTGCTTTTTGGTAGGTGCATATAAGCGAGCATTGGCATGAATGGATTGATAGAATCGGCCCATATAGGCATTTACAGAATAGCGATGAAGTAATCGCCTAAAGTAATAAAAATTAGTATTCAAAAAAATCGAACTTACACTTCTAGTGGATATGTTTCCTCCAATGCTAGCCGTTACTTCACGCATGGGTTTTCCGCTTAACTTAAGTGTATAGCCATTTTGTTGGGGATCATAAATGATACTCGGCACGATATCTTTAAAATAATCCTCCGTTATAAGTCGATAGTACCTGGATCTAATATCATAAATATTTATTTTTTTTCGATTAAATAAGAAAAATCGTTTTAAATATTTCTCTTGCGCAGGTTTAAACCCTTCAATTTCAATATTAGTAAATTCTACTGGCTTACATTTTTCAATAAAGTCCATTCTACGTTTACCCACTTCATCACAATCAGGTAAACGACTTAATCGCTCTTTTAATATGGGTATGGCTTTAATACCGGCGGCATACCCACTATCGTAAATACTTTGTGCGCGCTGAAACTGCAAGGAAGTATATGGTGTTAAGTCGGGGCTAATAATGATGTCTTTGTCTTGAACAATATTTGGGTCTGGTTGCTTCATCATGATCCAAAACATGAGTGATCCACCAATGAGCTTCTCGTCCTCATCATAGGGATAAGAATTGTATTTAAAAGTCGACACATTAATGCCAATAATAATGTCAGGGTCGAACTCTTTGCGAGCGATATCAATCGGAAAATTATTATAAACACCTCCGTCAAACAAGTATTTGTTATCCATTTTGATTGGGCGATAAAAGAAGGGGACAGTCATCGTAGATCTTAATGCTTGGTGCAAATTTCCCTTACGCAGTACTACTTCTTGCTGCGTAAATACATCGGAGGCTATCGCTCTAAAAGGAATAAAAAGTTGATCAAAATCGTTATTGGCCGCGCCAGATGCTGGAGATAGGTCTTCAGCTAATTTAAAGTTTAGCACAAAATCATTGGCAAGGTAGGAATTAATCGATGTGCTAAAACTAGAATCTAAGCGTAAAGACACACTAGCCATACCGGCATGCTCTTCCTTCTTATGGTAATAATAATTATAGTTTTCGTCTAGCTTCCCTTGTACTATGTGTTGAAATTCCTCAGAAAGTATAAACTGCTTTATTTGATCCGGTGAATAGCCTGCTGCATAATACCCGCCTACTAATCCGCCCATAGATGTACCAATGATATAGTCGATCGGGATATTATTTTCTTCAAAAGCTTCAATTATGCCAGCATGTGCTAGCCCTTTGGCACCCCCTCCACTAAGGACTAAGGCTACTTTTTGGGCGTATACTATATTACAAAATAATAATAGTAATGTAATGTAGGTAATGAATGATTGTTTCAACAGGTACTTAAGATTAATAGGTTATACTATCAGATTACAAAATAAATAATTAACTTTATAATATTTATATTGAACTTGAAAAAATTGTTGAATAATTTGTTTTATAGAATACCTTTTACATTATGAATAAACTTCAAGGATGTGGTGTCGCCTTAGTTACGCCTTTTCAGAGTGACCTTAAAGTTGATTATGCAGCACTTAAAAAATTACTCCAGTTTTCAGGGGAATTTGTAGATTATTTTGTTGTGGGAGGCACCACGGGTGAGGCGGCTACCTTGTCTTTAGCCGAAAAACACCAAATACTTGCTTTTGTAGACCAAAATAATGTCTTTAACCGGCCCATTGTTTATGGAATTGGTGGAAACAATACAAGTAAGCTCCTTGAAGAAATTGAACAGACCAATTTTAATGGAATATCGGCTGTATTATCAGTTAGTCCTTATTATAATAAGCCTTCACAGTCAGGTATTATTCAGCACTACCAGCAGCTTGCAGATGCATGCCCAGTGCCCATTATTCTATACAATGTACCAGGGAGGACAGGGTCAAATATTTCTGCAGAATCTATCATAACCTTATCTACCCATCCAAATATTATTGGCGTTAAAGAAGCTTCTGGAGATTTAGTGCAGGTCATGCAAATAATACGTCATGCCCCTACCGATTTTATGGTCATTTCAGGTGATGATTTGCTCACCCCAGCCATTATTAGTGCGGGGGGTGTTGGTGTAATTTCTGTGTTAGCGAATGCGTTTCCTATTTTCGCTCAGAGTGTTCGAAATTGCCTATCTCAAAATTTTAAACTAGGATATGAGCAATTGTTTCCGTTTCTATCTATTAATGAGTTGCTTTATGAAGAGGGAAACCCTGTTGGCATTAAACAAGTGTTACAAATAATGGATATTTCACAAGCTTATGTTAGGCCTCCATTGGCCTATGCCTCAACTTATTTAATAAATCGATTAACCGATGCGTTTCACCAAATGCAGGAACTATGGATGAGTAAAGGAATGATTTCTTGATTTTATCACTTCAAATTTGGTATATATGCAGATAACCGGGCTGAATTGAATGAAATTTGCAGAATTCATTCAAAAAAATGATTTTCCGTAATTATACCGGTTCATGGAAGGCTTTTATAAAAAGTCTAATAAATAATTACACTTAAAATAAATCGAAAGTTCATATATATTTTATGTTGGAACTTGTGGTATGCTTCACTAACTATTCCACGATAAGGATATAAAATGCCAGCCGCTTGCGGCTGGGTCCTTTAGGACACAACCGAGACGAGAGTCGAAGGTTGCGAGCGTAGCTCCATTTTGTAGCCTGGTCTTATTATCAAATTTATTTTGATAATAAGAATCGCCCAAATAAACCATAAAAAATTTCATAATATTTTAATTATCAAAAGTATAACTCAATTATTGTAATAATAAAAAAATAAGAATATCGATTATAAAAACTTTACCTAATCTACAAATAATCTTGAACAACATGGAGGATAAACCAAACAAATCATCTACTATAATCTTTTAAAATCTGAAGAAAACAAAAAGACAAAATAAGTCCATACATTCAAATAAACTACCCACATTTCAACAAAATTATTTGTGTAATTAATAATTATAATTTGTGAAAAATAAATTGTAATAATGAATGAATTCTGCAGAATTTAGTTAAAAATAATACAGCTTAAAACCTCTTCAAAATGGGCTCCAAAAATTTCTGGTGCATAAATGCACGAACATCCTTTGGAAAAAAGAAAAAGTAGCAACAAAACACTAGTAATAATCCAAGGCAAGCTCCTTTTATGAGAAAGAAAAAAGGGATATCGGGTTGTAAACCAATTTTAAAAATATAAGAGGATGAATAAGCTAAAATTAAGAAACTAAAACAACGAATAGCAAATTTGAGGACAAAGCTAGAGTAATTTGGTTGCTCCATAAATACTTTTTTGGTAAGCTTAGGAATATACCAACATGATGTTACTAAGCAAGAAAAGCTAGTGGCACCAATTATTCCGGCAGCGCCAAATTTATACCCTAAAAATATGGATAAACTGAGGTTTATGCCGGCTTCAATCAAACGATTCAATACCACAGGCTTAACAATAAGATCTGCAGTTAGCGGCGCCTTAAATGGAAGTAGCCAGTTATAAAAAAAGAGATTAAGACCAATGAGTAAATCAATGGGGATACTGGCATAAACTTGTTGCTCTGAAACCCACCAAGCAATGAATTCTTGATTCATCACAAAAATACTACATATAAAAACTATTGTGGCACCATTTGAAATATAAATTAAGTAATAAAACTTCTTAAAAGCACTCTGATAATCACCTTTTCCGAGGCTATTCCCCAGGCTGGGCCGTAGATTATCTGTTATTGGTTTTACAAATGAGCTGGCAATACTGTAAAGCCTATTGGTAATGACCAGTGCAGTTACTATTTCTAAGGTTACAATTTTGGCAGCTATATAATGATCAAGCTTGTATAAAACTAATTGACTTATGTTACCAACTGAAAACCAAAATGATATTCCACTATAATTATTTTTAATAAATGACCATGACAAGTATTTCAATTGAAAATTTACACCTTTTAAGGTTAACTTTACATAAATAATCTTTAATATTAAATTTAGTCCAGTGCTGCTAAACCATGCAATTCCTAATGAAATTAAACCATATCCAAAATAAATACAAACCACAATGATGGCAGAGTTTAGTATGCTCGAAAATGTTTGCAAATTATTTACAATTAATTGATAGCCTTTGGCGAATAAAATGCCATTGAATGTATTGCCAGCAATGGTAAACGCAATACCCCCAATGGAGAGTAAATATAAAGTACTTGCTTGCAAGAGGTGTTCTTGACTCACTCCAATAAATCGTGGAAAATAGTTACGGGCTGCCAACCCAATGCTTGTAACCGCCACTACTACAATAAATTGAATCAAAAGTGCATTGTTAAAAATGGTGTTAACTTTATCATTATTTTGTTCGCGGGCTATTAAACTAGTGGTCGTTGCAATATTACCTACCTGAAGAATGGTAAGCATATACATAAAGCTATATATAAGACTAAAAATAGCAAATTGCTCCTGGCCTAACTTATGGATGATATAAGGCGTTACAAAAAAGCCAATAAATAATACAATAAGTTTGGTGAATTGACCAGAGATGATGCCGCTTTTTACACTTTTAAATGCAGACATAGTCAGTTAACATATAGTTTAAAAATGGTAAAAAGGTGAATTTTGATTGAAATTTGCTAAATTTATTCAAAATAAAAATAAAAAATGATAGAATTTATTAAATTTGACGTATTATTACTTTCTAACAAGTTATCAAAAATATTCAGGAAAATAGGCTCTTTTTAAGGTCTAATATTACACTGGGTAGGGTAGGGGTAAAGCATTTTTGCACAATCTGGCAAATGGGTGTAATGTTACCAATATTAGATTGAAACACAGCCTCAGCCTCCATGAGTGACTCCAAACCAAATTTCCCAGTTATTATTGGTATATCGTTTGTCGTGAGGTACTGAATGATTTGCTTTCGCATAATCCCCTCTACTATGCCACAATCGAGGCTTGGCGTATAGTAGGTGTCATTTATTTTCCAAAAAATATTGGAAGAAATACATTCAGCAACAAAGCCACTATCATTACATAAAAGCATGTCATCCACCTGACGTTTGCTAGCAGCTTGCCCAGCTAAAATATATGGTAAACTTTGGCATGTTTTAAAACGGCTATAGGGAGTAAATGGGAGTTTTATATGATCAAATATACCTAATTTAAGCTTATTAGGCGTATTTTTGTCCGTACTTTGTATGTATAAAAGTAAATTAGATGTACTTTGAGTTGGCGTATATAAGCCTCCTGGCTTTCGCCACAACATGATTTTAATACGGGCCGAATTTTTATATTTAATATCTTGATGAAGCATGTGGCCGATTGTTTGCTTAAATCGATCCAAGGAAGATATTGAATTTGGAGGAATAAGGGCTAAACATTGAGCTCCCTCGCATAGCCTAGTGTAGTGATCTTCCAAAAAAAAGATTCTTTTACCCTCACATCTAATACTTTCGAATAATCCATCACCGTACTGAAAGGCACGGTCAGTCAGTGGTAAACAAATTTCTTCCGTTTCGTAAAATTGATCGTTATACCAATACAAACTATCCGTGTCGTTTAGATGTGATTTTTGCTGGCAGAACAGAATAAATAAATACCACACCAAAACCAATACAAAGCATACCATGAAACACAAGCCAACCAAATTCCCGCCAATAAAAGGCCATCGCAATGCCTGCTAAGAAATACAAGGTTAGCAAACCTTCAAATAGCGTAGTCCAGTTCATCGAAAATTGTATATATTTATTCCCTACCCAAGAGTCTTGTTTTTTGATAATATTGAATTTTGGTGTACGAATAAAGGCCGTTTTTTTGCCAACAATACCCTGTATTACCGCTAAAGTATTGTGCAATGATAGACCCATTGTAATTGTCAGGAAGCTTGGAAAAATTTGGATAAAATGGATCAATGAATGATCTTGTTTAAGGCTACGGTGAGCCACCCAGTAAAAATAGGTGATGCAACCTAACCCAATGATCAGCACACCGCTACTTGCAATGGCATCATGCAAACCAGGATTTAGGTGCATAATATATAGTAAGGGCACACTGGTTACGGCAGCAACTAATAAAAACAAAAAAATAGAACTATTATATAAATGTAAAAGTGCATGGATTTTACTCGTTTTACTAAGTTTACCACTTTTAAAAACCGTACGCAGTAATTTTTGGGCTGTTTCGGCAGCGCCTTTGTTCCATCTAAACTGTTGCGATTTTATGGCAGGCATTAATACAGGAAGTTCTGCTGGTGATTCAACATCCTCTAAATATTGAAAATTCCAACCTTTAAGCTGTGCACGGTAACTTAAATCCAAATCTTCAGTCAATGTATCGGCAGACCATCCACCTGCATCGATGATGCAATCTTTTCGCCAAACACCCCCAGTCCCATTAAAGTTGATGAAGCTATTCGCATGGGCTCTTCCACCTTGCTCAATCGTAAAATGCGCATCTAACCCAAATGCCTGAAGTTTAGTTAATAACGAATAATTTTTATTTAAGTGCCCCCATCGTGTTTGCACCATGCCAAGCCTTTCGTATTGCCTAAAATATGGAATTGTTTTTAGTAAAAAGTCTGGACTCGGTATAAAATCAGAATCAAATACAGCTATAAATTCTCCTTTTGATTGGCGTAAACCTTCTTGAAGGGCCCCAGCTTTAAACCCAGTACGAGTTCCTCTACGAATGTGCTGTATGTCAAAACCATTTTCTAAAAAAGCTACTATTTTTTCAGCGATAGCTTGTGTGGTTTCATCCGTTGAGTCATCCAAAATTTGAATTTCCAGCTTTGATTTTGGGTAATGGATAGCGCAGACCGCATCAATCAATCGATCTACCATATATAGTTCATTAAAAATAGGGAGCTGAATCGTGAGATACGGATATGAGGTAAGTTCCTCATCAATCTTATGCTGGTGTTTTTTCCTTTTTTTATACAAAATGGTAAGATGTAATTGCCCAACGCTAAACACAAATATGCAAGCTAATGCAGTCCAATATATTGCAATAAGAACGTATTCCATAAGGCGTAAAAGTACAAAGTAATTGATTAGAAACGGAAATTATTCATCCAAATTTAAGAAATTTGAAGGAATAATTCAGCGGATATTAGATAAATCAAAATGTTGTGATGGTTGATAGAATTGTAAATGAATTTTGCAGAATTATTAAAAAAATGGAACTAAATGAATGTATTTAGCAAAAATGATTCAGTAAACAATTGTTTAAGGATCTTTTGTGAAGCAAAAGAATGATCACTTAAAACTAAACGCTCGACAGCGTTTCCAGTAATACTTTTGCAATTTCCAATTCAAAAGCAAGTACTTGCGCACTACCTTTACCTTCATATGGTAATGGACTACCCGTTTTTTGAACCGATTGTAATACTGATGCCGCTTGTTTGTTGGATTGTTCTGCTCTTAAAAATAAGGCTGCCGTTTCCATATCCCAGCAAGCATGTTCGGTTGATTGGTCAAATTGCCTAATTTTACTTTGCACCATTTTTTGTTGAATATCCGGTAGCGCCTCAGGGTGGTTAAAAGCATGGTAGTCTTCTAAATGATGGCAAACGACTCGCTGAATTTGCAAGTTATGTGCTAGAGCAACTTTAAAGATGTGTTGGTTTAGGCTAGAAGTAGCAGCAATACATTTCCCCCAATCATGCGAAGGGTAACCCTGATCTCGCATAAGTCCAACAAGGTTATCCGCATAGGCCACAAGATGGATTTGCTTCAGGTTATTTTCATTTACATTTTTATCATTTGAGCCAAACCGGATGATATGCGTTGCTCCTGCATTATACATTTCTAAAAAAGCAAATCCGGCTCCACCTGCACCCATTGGTACACTTCCAACAAAAATATGGCACTCATTATATGTGCCCTTATAAATTTTAATACCCCAATTATCGACCAGGATTTGTTTTTTTTCGAAATAAGCGGCAACTAGTCGCTTAGTACGTTGAGGATTGGCGCATACAATGCCAACAGCAGGTAATTCCTGCTTTATAATGACGTTATGTGTTATGGTAAATCCCATTTGTCAAACATAATAGAAGTAATTGTATTAAACTAATTCTTTTGGTTGGATAATGTACATCAATTGATAAAAAAAATGGAGAGTTGTGTTTTGGGGTTCCTACTCTCCATCTACTAAGAGACTATTTCTTGATATGATCGGCAAATACCTTTTTAAATTTATCTAATTTTGGTTGGATAATGTAGGTACAATAAGCCTGATCTTTGTTATTTTTATAATAATCTTGATGGTAATTTTCTGCTTTATAAAATTTTCCCAATGGTAATATCTCCGTAACAATTGGATTATTCCAGGCTCCAGACTGGTCCAACTTAGTTTTGAGTTCTTGAGCAACCTTACTTTGCCCCTCATTATGATAAAAGACAGCAGAGCGATATTGAGAACCCACGTCATTTCCCTGTCTGTCAATCGTTGTAGGATCATGCGTTCGCCAGAATATTTCTAGTAAAGTAGCGTAACTCACAATATTTGGGTCATATTCAATTTGGCAAACCTCAACATGCCCTGTATTTCCCTCACAAACCTGCTTATACGTAGGATTTTTTGTTTGTCCCCCAGTGTATCCAGCTCGTACGCTACGAACACCCTCAACTTGCTCAAAAACTGCTTCAACACACCAAAAACAACCAGCCCCAAAGGTTGCTAACGCCTGTTGATCATGGTTTTGAGAATGGACCAACATTGTGCTCATTATAAATATATAAAATAATAACCTTTTCATAATACATTCACTTATAGTAACGTTTATTTTATGAAAAAGTTACATATTTGGCATAAAAATTGAAAATAAAGTCTTAAAAGGTCTAGAATCAATAATTTTAATACATAATTGATGAGTTTGATGGTAAAATGGATGGTATGTGGTATGTTGATTTTGAGTATGGTAACATTAACTTGGGCTCAAAAGAAAAAGTTAGGGCGCCCAATTAATACAACCGAACATGAAGTAGGTCCAGCATTAAGTGGTGATGGTAAGTCTATGCTGCTAATGTCAACGTATTCAAAATCAGGTGAGTTATCTATTAAGTATACCCAAATGTCTAGCCCGGGTAAATGGGATCAACCGGAGGATATTCCTGCCTTAGGCTTACACCAGGATTTGTTTTTTATTGGGGGGTATAGCTTAAGCTATGATGGGAAGATGCTTTTGTTTACTTCCAGAAAAGGTCCGAATATAGGTGGTTACGATATTTGGTATTGCCAAAAACAGGGTAATGGATGGTCGGTAGCTAAAAATTTTGGGAAGCCACTTAACAGTAAGATGCATGATGCATGCCCTTCTTTATCACCTGATGGGAAGTCCCTCTATTTTATGCGGTGCAAAACCATGAAAAATGGCCAAGCAGAAGATTGCCAACTTTATGTCTCGGTCAAAAAAGGTAAAAATTCGTGGCATGAAGCAGTGCCCTTGCACCAAAGTATCAATCAATATCATAGTACTGCCCCTACTATATTGGCGGATAATAAAACTTTATTGTTCTCATCGAATCGGCCGGGCAGTCTTGGTGAACTTGATTTATATATGAGTATAAATGATGGGGAAAAGTGGAATGAACCGATCGCTTTAGACTATTTAAACACTGTTGGTATGGATCAATTTGTAAGTGTACCGATAAGAGGCGATATTATCTATTATAGTCAAGATGCTGGAGGCCAGCAAGATATATTTATGGCAAAAATACCTCAAAATATGCGCCCTGACCCCGTATATTTGATGGAAGGTACCGTTACAGATCCAAATAATGAACCCATACCCGCTTATGTACAGCTGTATGACCCGTCTACCAATAACAGGCTACAAGTATTAAAAACTGAACCAGACGGAAGTTTTTTTATGGTGCTTCATGGTAGCAATGTATATGATTTTTCTGTATTGGCGGTAGACCCAGCCTTTCATTATGCAGAGCGGTTATTATATTCAGATTCATTAACTGATGCTCAAAAAGAGCAATTAACGATTACATTATCTCCACAACAAGATCACCCTACTTTTGAGTTGCCAAACATTCAATTTGAGCCCTATTCGAGCGAATTAGATGACGTATCCAGTGTTGCTATTAAAAGGCTTTATAAATGGTTAGAAAAGAACCCTAATTTACGAGTGGAAATTAGTGCTCATCTCGATTCGGTTCAATCCGATTCTTTGCCTAGTCATCCTGAGCTTACAGAGCATGTTATTGATAGCTTATATCAAACTTATTACGATACTATTAACTTGGTTGGAATGGATAGTATTTTAGTAGATAGTTTGCAGCAGCTGGAGCCTTACACTGTTTTAAACGACACTACAGGGCTTTGGGAGCGAGAGGAGCTTGTTATAAAGCACACCTATCATAATGATCGGACACCAGCACAAGCCGATGCTATTCGGAACAAGTTACTTAAAATGGCAAAAGACCCTAATCTTGAAAACCGGATTCGTGCCGTTGGGTATGCGGATCGTAAGAAGATTGAAGGGGTTGGGCGTAAGCGAGTTGAGGTGAAAGTGTTGTGAGTTTGAATGAATTCTGCAAAATACGTTTAAAAACATACTTAAAACTAAATTTTTTTGCTTAATGTTTTATATTTTAATCTGTATTTTTTAAGTTTGTGATAGTCAATTAAGTACTTTCTTCTAAGAACATTTACTTGAATTGGCCAGCCTACCTAATTTTTATTGAGTCAAACAGATTCAACGTCAACCTTAATATATGGTATTATGAAATTATGCATGCATTTTTGCCTGGTAGTGCTATTTTTTGTTCAATCTATAGTATTTGCTCAAAGCTCCATTAATGGTCTCGTGTTAGATGAAGCTGGTGAGCCACTATCTGGAGCTCATATTATTGATGCAACCAATGGTAAGTCATCCATCACCGATGCAAATGGTAAATTTAGCCTACGAATAGATGGAGAAGCTTTGCTTCAAGTTACGCTGGTTGGGTATGAGACTCAAAATATAGAAGTAAACGAGCAATCCGAACTTAAGATTGTCCTCAAAAAAGGGATTTTGCTTGACGAGGTTGTGGTATCGGCATTAGGGCTTGCTCGTGAAAAAAGAGCATTGGGTTATAGCGTAGGTAAAGTATCAGGTAAGGATATTACTCAGGCAAGAGAGCATCATATTGGGAATCAATTGGCAGGTCGTATACCGGGTGTGAATGTGAGTTCATCTGCTTCAGGTCCTGCTAGCTCTACCGAGATATTGATTCGAGGCGTGTCTTCCATCTCTTATTCTAACAGGCCGCTGGTAGTGATTGATGGTGTGCCTATAGATAATTCTCAATGGGGAGCTGCTGATCATAATGGTGGTGAAGATTGGGGGGATGGACTCTCTAGTGTAAATTCGGATGATGTCGAAAATATGCATATCTTAAAAGGAGCGGCGGCAGCGGCACTTTATGGCTCTAGAGTACCAATCCAATTTTGTACTGGAGCGAATTATCAATCAACGTGATTATCAGCAGGAGTATGGATCAGGAGATTTTGGGTCTAAACCTATTAATCAAGCTCAAGCCCTAGAGTTTGGTATTTTAAGTTATGGCCCCCGCTATGACAGTACACCCGTCATTCAGTTTGATGGAGTGGAGCGGCCCTATTCCTACGCCGGTGATCCTTATAAAGCCTTTTTCCGGACAGGTTCTACGTGGACGAATACATTGGGCTTTTCAGGAGCTGGGGAGTATCACCAATTTCGACTTGGCGCTACTAGGCTCCAAAATAATTCAATAATACCCAATGCGGGCCTTAAAAGAACTACCATTTCAGCTAATACAAATGCACAATTTGGAAGGCTAAAAGTGGGATTATTTGGTAGTTTTGTGCGTGAACAGACTCAAAACAGGCCGATTTTGTCTGATTC
>JAUIFR010000109.1 GCA_030430325.1 Bacteroidia bacterium
AACCGCTTTACCAATACGTTAAAAGATCGAAAAATTGCATTTTGGAAAATGTTTTCACACTTACAAAAACCAAACGCTATTTTAACTAAAGTATGTGAAATTAATTATTAGACTTTATGTAAGTAAAATAAAAAGTTTCATAGCTACCATAAAAGGCTACTTACATTTCATTCATTTTATAAAATATTGATTTAAAGTAGGGTATAAATTCAGCACTACAATTCACCTAAAAAATGGGTTAAAAATTACAAATTAAAGGCTCACTGGAAAAATGTAAGAAAACATAAGCATCACAAGGAATGAAGTTAAACTTACATGCGCCAGGCAGAGCCCTCTTTTTAATTGGCCAAATGCATAATATTTTGTTGATTTGTAAATAGAATATAGCAATTCGATTTTTATAATCATTATTTGCTTTTTTGTTTTAATTCATTTTTTTGATCACTTTTTAAATTTTATTATATGGAACGACATTTACCTATGTATTTAAAAATTATTGGCAAGCGCCTTATTCCTAAACGAAAAAATAGATCGTTGCGTAAACGTAAACTTTCGGAGGATATTTTTTGGGGAATTGGGTTCAACCAATTTGTTTAATCCGTATTTTTTAATTCAGATCTTAGTAGATAGGATACTGATGATTACGGGTTGATTCAAGAACTGGTATATATCAATAATACCAGACTTGTATTCCTTTTATCCTGATACTGGTCGATAGATATTCATAATATGGAGCACAACAGCCAAAGTCGGCTGTAAGAGTATCTTAGATCAGTATTTTTTAATTTATAAAAGTCGGTGTTATATACTTGAAGCTACAGAGCCAATTTCAGAAAGCTTAAAGGTATGATCTAATCGTACACCTTTCTCTGTTCTCTTGAGCTTGCAGCACTCATTCAGTGGATCATGTTCGAAAAATAAGGTATAGTTATTATCAACTGCCTCATCCAAGAATTTCTTTTTTTCATCAAGCGTTAATAATGGCCGTGTATCATAACCCATCACGTAAGGTAATGGTATATGACCTGCAGAAGGTAAAAGGTCCGCCGCAAAAATGATCGTTTCATTCCCTAATTTAAGTTTGGGGATCATTTGCTTATCAGTATGACCATCAACATATATAATATCAAATCCCGTACAAAAATGTGGGCTTAAGTCAGGCACAAAATGTAAATGCCCACTTTCTTGAATAGGTAGAATATTTTCTCTCAAAAAACTAGCCTTTTCTCGGGCATTAGGTTGTGTTGCCCACTTCCAATGATGCTCATTCGACCAATATTTCGCATTTTTAAAAACCAGCTCAGGAGTATGATCTGTATTTGATTTGTAGCGCACCCCACCCCCACAATGGTCAAAATGTAAATGCGTCATAAATACATCGGTGATATCATCTACGCTAAAACCCAATTGATTTAAAGAACGTGTAAGAGTATCATCTCCATGTAAATAATAATGACTAAAAAACTTGGCATCCTGCTTATCACCAATGCCATTATCTATTAAAATGAGGCGGTCGCCCAGCTCAACTAATAGGCATCGCATGGCCCAACTACACATATTATTTTCATCCGCAGGATTTGTTCGTTGCCAAAGAGACTTTAGTACAACGCCAAACATAGCACCTCCATCCAGCTTAAAATTCCCCGTATTGACTACATGCAGTTTCATATTATTCATTTATTACACCCATATTGGTGAATTTCTGAATTCTTCTCTCTACACGCTTATCCGAAGATGATTTTTTGAGGGATTTAATTTGTTTTAAGATTTCTTTCTTTAAAATCTCACCCATGGCAATAGGGTCAGTATGCGCACCTCCTAATGGCTCAGGTACAATGCCATCGATAAGCTTAAGCTCGTGCATATCTTTAGCCGTAAGTTTTAATGCTTCAGCAGCTTGCTCCTTATAATCCCAACTCCTCCATAAAATAGATGAGCAAGACTCAGGCGAGATGACTGAATACCAAGTATTTTCAAGCATAAGTACCTTATCTCCAATACCAATACCCAAAGCGCCCCCAGAAGCCCCTTCTCCAATAATAATACAAATAACAGGCACCTTTAACATCATCATTTCCTTCAGGTTTCTGGCAATAGCTTCGCCTTGGCCACGCTCTTCCGCTTCGATACCTGGGTATGCGCCCGGTGTATCAATTAATGTGATGATGGGTTTATTAAATTTCTCCGCAATTTTCATCAACCGCAATGCCTTTCGATACCCTTCAGGGTTAGCCATGCCAAAGTTCCTCTTTTGGCGCTGCTTCGTATTTCGGCCCTTCTGATGCCCAATAATCATGGCGCTTACCCCATCAATTGAAGCAAACCCACCTACCATGGCATAGTCATCTTTAAAATTTCGATCCCCATGCAATTCGATAAAATCCTCACAAATATTATAAATATAATCGAGTGTATATGGGCGATCAGGATGACGAGAAAGCTGCACACGCTGCCACCTCGTCAAATTGCTAAAAGTTTCTTCCTTAAGGTGAACAATCTTCTTTTGCAAATTAGTAACTGCATCAGAAACATCAACATCATTTTCTTTTGCCAGCTGTTTCATATCTTCTAGCTTTGCTTCAAGCTCTGCTATGGGTTTCTCAAATTCCAAAAGCATCATTAAATTCGGTTACATTACAAATGTACTAAATTTTTTTTAGGGATGAAATATGCCTACTTAATATGCTCAACCATTAGAATATATTTCAACATATTCTGCAAAATATATTCAAAACAAACTGAAAACATAAAGATTGTTAAATGAATTTTGCTTATTACATTGAATTTATGCCTCGACAGTTAGATACTTTGCAAATCGTTTTTCGACTTCTTGTACTTTAGCCGAAGCTCCCCATTGCTCATATGCTTCAATCGATTTTTGCAAATGCATCTGTCCTAATTTGCGGTTTCGAGGTAATAAATAATTAGCGGCTAATTCATTAGCAAGTGCTTCAATATTAATGAATTTATTCTTTCTTGCCTCCTTTATCGAACGCTTATAATATTCTACTGCCTCTTTGGACTTATTTTGTACCCTATAACATTCTGCCTCAACTAAAAAATAATGATGCAGGTGATTCATGGGTGCAAATTTGATATATTTCTTAATAAATTTCTGATTTTTAAGCACTTCCTTAAGTATTTTCTTTTGGAGTGCCTTATCAGCTGTTTGATATAATGCCAATTGAATTAAAGAGTGATAAAATTTATAATAGGGAATCAAAATCATACCAATTCCCATTTCCAAATAATTTTCAATTTGTCTAAAATTTTTATAGGCTTTTGAATAATGTCCAAATAGATAATTTAAAATAGTATCATTATAATAATAAAAAAATATGCCAAGGTTATCATTTGCAGCCTTTTGAATGGGCAACAGTACGACCTCATCATAAATTATTCCTTTTAACTGATTGGGGAACTTACTTTTACCACGCAAATTAAGTACCGTCTGATGGACTATTCTAACCCAATTTAGGGTTGTTTCTTGATTTAAATACTCTGTAATTTTACCATTTGACGCCACAAGCTCCTCTACTTTATCCAACTCCTTACCTGAATAAAAATTCATATAGGAATGCATAAATAAATTTAATGCTGCGTACTCCACATCACCCCCTTCAAGTCCAAACTGATAACCATCATAATATTTTTCAAATAAATTTCGAATATGATTTTTCAAATGAAAGATTAATGTGGTATGAATCATTGAAACTTTCGACTTTACACTAGGGTATTTACTTGTTGAGACTAAGTCTTTCGCAAGTGTACCAAACTGATACCCTCCTTCAAAATCTCCAAGTTTGAGGTATAAAATGGCACCAAACGAAGTATATCCAATTGGGGAAAAAGGTGAATTACCATACTTTAATGATAATTTAACTATGTTAAAAACTAAAATTGGAAATAAGTTAGAGCCACTTGCAATAGCTACATTTATTAAATTAGCCATAATTTGTGAGGCAGCAATATGATATGGGTCCGTCATCTCTGGTAAATAGGCAAGCTCGTGTGTTTCCTTATTTCGAAGCATTGCTTTTATCCGAAGTAAATTAAATAGCACATTACTTACGTTGGGGTTTTCAGGTAGTTTTGTATTAAGTTGCCTTAAAATACTCAAGCCAATTTCCAGCGCTTTTTTCAATTTATTTTGTCCCACCAATAAGGTTATTCTAATTTCATAAGCCTTTACTTTACCCAATGGTGAAAGTGCCTTACTAATTATGGTTTGAGCAAGTTGCTCTGCCTGCTTTAGGTTATTGCTTAAGTAAGCTGATTCCAATGTTTCATTATAAATGGCTAGTGTTAAGTTATATTCATTTTGCCAACTATCTTTACCTAGCAATGAATAGCTACTTTTTAGGAATTGAAATGCAGGCCTATATGCCCCTGCAATTTTTGCTTTTTGACCGGCACGGAGCTTTAACTTAGCTAGCATGTAACGCTCATCATGCTCCTTAACTAGCTCAAAAGATTTCGTGTAGTGATTAACAGCGAAAAATAAGTTATTATCCTCTAAGTTTTCTGCTGAAGTAATGATTCTCGCGAATTTCAGGTGAATTTTTTTTCGTTGCTCTGATGGAATAATACGATACAAGGTATGCAAAATATGATCATGTGAAAACATAAAATTATTAGCCTTAGCAATATCCCCCTGATTAGCTTCCCCCTCAAAATCAATATTTGATATCGCATAGATGTATTCTTCCAAAATGGCTGGCTTTAACTGCATAAACAATTGAGCCGAATCCATTTTTAAGAAGTTTTGAAGTAGCTCCAAATTAAATGGATTACCAATACAAGCTGCTAATTTTAAAATTTTTCGCGTTTCCTGAGGTAAAAGCAAAATCCGCTTATTTAATAAACTAAAAATATTGGTTGGAATTTGGGCAGATTCTATGGCTTTCATATCCCAAGACCATCCACCTTCTTGACCCTTGTCTACTGTATTAAGGTCAAAGCTTAACAATTTTTGTTCATAGAGTGATTTTAGTAACTGAACTACATGAAATAGATTGCCCTTAGATTTATCAAATATCCACTTGGCAAGATCGATTGTTAACTCCTCGCTGCAAATCAAGCTCTGAGCCACCATTTCATTGGTCTCTTGCTCAGAAAGGTTCTTTAACTCCATCCGACTAATAAACAAATCTTCTTCCCTTAATTGCTTAAGGAGCACCATTAAAGGATGTGAGCTATTGGAGACTTCTTCACTACGGTATACTCCCACAGTTAGCAAATACCCCATGGATGGGTTGGTAACGATTTTCTTGATGAGTCGTAAAGTTGCCCCGTCAGCCCATTGCAAATTATCCAAGAAAAACACCACAGGATGGTCACTGGTGGCTAAAGCTTGTAACAGCTTTTGAAATACATATTGCACCCTATTTTGCTCTTCTGTTCCATTTAAAACTGTTAAATCTTGTTGTTTACCAATTAATTCTTCTAGGTTTGGAATGATGTCTACCAAGCTTTTTCCTAAGTCACCAACAGCTTGCTGAATAAGATTTCTCCAATACAACCGCTGCTCATCTGGCTGGGTCAGAATACTATAAACAAATTCTTGAAAGGCCTGAATTATTGCAAAATAAGGTATACCACGTTGATACCGATTAAAATTCCCATTCAAAAACAAACTCTTCTCTTGGGTTGTATTTCTTTTTAGTTGGTTGACAAGTATGGTTTTACCAACTCCCGCCTTGCCAGAAACTAACAAAAATCGGTGCTCCCCTTCACAAACTTGCTTAAAATATTTATTGAGTGCGTCCAGCTCCTTCCTTCTTCCAAAGTGCTTTAAGGCTACCGCAAGTCCGTGTGTAACATCATGTAATGCCAGCTGAAATGGCTCAATACTATTGGAAACTTCAATTTGCTTTAAGCAATGCTCTAAATCTGCTTTAAGCCCAGCAGCAGACTTATATCTATTTTTTTCTTCTTTTTCAAGGAGCTTCATGATAATATCTGAGATGACCTTCGGCACTTCTGGGTTTAGATCAATTGGCGGAACAGGCCTGATATCGGGATTCAGGTCAATCATGGATGCATTTTGCTCTTCAGAATCATAAGGTAATCGACCCCTAATTACCTTGTAGAAGGCAATACCAAGAGCAAATAAATCTTTTTGAAAATCGATGCTTCGATGAGCCTGCTCAACACCTGTTGTGCCATGCATTGACTCTAAAGCATCTGCGTTCATCAAAAATGAGGGCATACCTAAAATTCGATATGCTCGATCGAAATCAATCAAAGTAACCTCTTTAGTGTTTGGATTGATGACAATATTTTGATCTGAAATATCATTATGTATGGTATGATGCTGATGAATATCAAAGACCAATTTTGTTACCTTTATGGCAATTTCTAAAAATACAGTCCAAGAAATATTTTTTTCACTAAAGTATTCTGACAATGTGATGCCAGGAGCATAGGATAACCACAACGCAGGTTTTCCATCAAGTTTACCTACTTTAATTGCTCGGCGCACGCCAATTATGGATAAATCTCGTGTTATTAAATACTCGTTTTGTAATCGAGACTTGTCCTGATTAGATGGAGCATCGCTGGTAAGTGTTTTAATTACATATGGCTCGGCAAACCCATTATCTTCTGGAAGATATATAGTGGTTTTATCACTTTTGTGGAAAAGCTTCAATTGCTTTTTTGTTAATGTATTTTCCATGTTGGTCCAATTAATTCTGATATTTTGAGTCCTGTTCGGACTAAAGGCAAATTAAGGCAATGTATGTAGTTTTCACCATTTTTACTAAAATAATATGAATTTTAAAAAAATCAAAGAATAAATGTAGAGAAATTTAGCCAATTCTGGAAAATACTACATAAAATACATGCCGCATTCAAACAAGAGTCATTTGGTACGGTATTTGCCTATTAATTATTTATAGGTATTTATTTAATAATATACAATTGAACGGAATTGCATCCGTTATTTATTTATAAACCAAAATGAATTTTTGCTATGAATAAGATCAAAAATAACATGAGAAAAGTATTAAAAAATTCAGTAGCTATTTGCACCATAGTAAGCCTAGTTGGGTTTATGGCATGCACAAAAAAAATTGAAGAACCGGCAAGTAGTGAGGCTGACGAGCAGCTGGTCAAAGATGAAAATACCATGAACAGCGAGGTAGATGTAATTACTCGACTGAGTCAGAGCGCATTATACTTAGAAGATTTAGAGGGTGGCAAAGTGAGTAAAACTATTTGTGCTACGATTACACATGACGTAGAGAATAAAATGGTCACACTTGATTTTGGTGATGGCTGCACAGATGAAGCTGGAGTTGAACGCAAGGGAATTTTACAGGTAAAATATGAAGAGGTATTTTCTATTCGCACAGTTGATGAAATTACAATGGAGAACTACGAAGTGATGGGCTATACCTTCAATGGCACGATTATTAATAGCGGATTTGCTACCAACGATAAAGATCAAATCTTTTTTTCGAGGGCATTGCAAAATGTAAGTGTAACATTTGCAGACGGAAGTGTATTTACAGTAAATGCTGCCACACAAACAGTAACCATTACAGAGGGTGGAGAAACAGTTGACCTTTATGATAATACCTATGAAGTAACTGGATCATCAACTGGTACAACCAGAGCTGGAATTGCCTTTACAAGCACAATTGATAGCCCTATCACATACAAAGCAATATGCCTTACAGAGGGTGTGATTTATCCTGTAAGTGGGACGGCCAATATCGTTGCAACAGGATATCCGGACTACACGATTGATTACGGTAATGGCGATTGCGACAAAGCCATAACTATTATTATAGGAGAACAAACCTATGCTTTTGAGTTAATTTAGATTCAAATAAACGTACATAAAATAGGCTAAATTTGAATAAATTTAGCCTATTTTGTTCAAAATAATTTATTTTTTGATTGATTTTTGCAAAATTTATTCATTATAGTATTTAACTTTAAATAATTTCAGCGAATCAGTTTGTTCACTTAGACCCTTAGTAAACCTACGCTAGTTTTATACAGATTCCACCGCTTGAATAAATTTATCAAAACCATACTCCTCCCCATTAACCACATGCATATCTGCCAAGTACTTCATCCCTAAATATTGTGTTGTTTCCCGAAAGGGTAACCAAAATGCGTCCCCTAAATTATTACCGTTGGAACAACTTATGGCTGCAAGCCCCTTACCCCTCAATTGTCGGCCTAAGTCTTTCTCAATCGTTATAAGATCCGTCAACCGATCAAAAAATACCTTCATGATACCGCTCATGGCATACCAATATACCGGCGTTGCCAACACAAGTACATCATATCGATTTATAATTTTCCTTAATAATGGAATAAAATCATCAAACCGGTTTTGATGCTTATAATCATAATATGAAAACTGATAATCATTTAAATCAATAAGGTCCCATTGAGCTTGCTTAGCTAACTGCCGAGTGAGTGTAGCTGTATCACCATTTTGCCGGGCACTTCCAGCTATGATTATAATATTGGGCATAAATTAAAGATAGTGCATTCATAAAACAAATGCATAAAATCATGCGTAAAAAAGCACATGATTTAAATCAAATACGTGCTAGTATAAAATTTATTGGACTTGTGAACGTCGAGCTTTAGTTTTATTACTACCCGTAGACCAAAGTGCTAAACCTGTGATCGAAAGACCTATACCATGTGACAAAAAAACCACACCAAATCCCCCTCTAGGATCGCCCTCGCAATCTCCATTTACACAATTATAATAGAGAGCATCGGCATCACTTACCATAATTGCCCCAATAGCTGTAAGTGGCAATCCGATAAATACCAATGTCTTACCGACTTTTTCCAACGGGTGACGATACTTTTTGGATGGTTTAGCTGAAGCTGCGCTCAAATTCATGTTCACCGATAATGTATTAGCATTACGATAGCCGTTTTGCCCAGCATTAGCACTTAAATAAGGTTTAGCTTCACTTTTGAAATTTAACTTTGATTGGTATAGCAGGTCATTTTTTGGTTCCCATGCATGCTTGCCATTTTCATTAAATTGAAACCGATCTTCTGTATTTAAAAGACCAATACTTGTTGCATCTGCACCAATAAATAGAATAAAATAAGTCCAAATAAATGTTTAATCATCACTTAAGTTTTTAGGTTAGTTAAAATCAATTTTAGAAGTAAAAGCTTTGATCAACAATAAGTATTAACATCTCCTTTAGGGATGGAGAGTATATTTGATTACTTAATATTGATTTACAGTATTATATATTATTTTTTAATTCTAAAAATGATCAACTTGTTAATATTCCTCGATCAACCCGCACTTTTTATATATTTGTACGTAATTTATGAAAAACCGAAATCGCCATATTTTTCAATACATTGGAATTGCTGCTGGAATTGCTGCTTTCTTTATAATTTTGAGCATTCCAACCCCAAATGGCTTGCAAGATGAGGCCTGGAAAGCCATCGCGGCAGGCTCCCTCATGGTAATTTGGTGGATGAGCGAGGCCGTGCCCCTTCCGGTTACAGCCCTAATGCCCATTATCTTATTTCCTGGCCTTGGCATCTTCGATATTAGGTCGGCTACAGCACCCTACGGAAGCCCCATCATATTTTTGTTTATGGGTGGGTTCATACTTGCCATTGCCCTTGAAAAATGGAAGCTTCACGAGCGATTTGCCCTAATAGTTATCCGAATAACAGGAACCAAGCCCAGAGGTATTATCGCAGGCTTCATGATTGCGACAGCTACCATTAGTATGTGGATTAGTAATACGGCAACTACTGTGATGATGATTCCCATTGCGACTTCAGTGATCAGTTTATTGCACCAAAAAGGACTAAATGACACAAAATTTACCGTGTGTCTGATGTTGAGCATTGCCTATGCAGCTAATATTGGTGGCACCGCAACAATCATTGGCACGCCGCCTAACGCTGTACTTGTTGGTTTCCTAAATGAATCAGGTTACAATATCACATTTGGTACTTGGTTAATAATTGGACTACCATTTGCATGTATTTTACTTACACTCACCTATTTCATACTCACCTATATTTTGTATCCCCCAAGACACAATAAAACCATACTAAACAAAGAAATTATCAACGATCAATTAAGTAAGTTGGGGACCATAGGCCAAGGAGAAAAGAGCGTACTCATCATATTTGTACTCGTAGCCCTCGCTTGGATTTTTAGGGGCCCACTTCAATTACCGCTTACCGATAGTGGTATCGCCATGTTAGGAGCTATTATATTATTTATTATTCCAGTAAAGTCCAAAGAAGGCTTTGTTTTAACCTGGAGTGATATGAAAAACATACCTTGGGGCATATTAATTTTATTTGGAGGTGGGCTTACACTAGCTAAGGCACTTCATGAAACAGGTGTGATTTTATCGATTGGCGAAGCATTATCAGCCACTACGTGGAGTATCTTTTCTTTGATCCTTGTCATTTCCTTTTTGGCCCTATTTATGACAGAGTTTATGAGTAATGTTGCCCTAACCACTGTGCTAGTGCCTGTGATGTTTGGTGTAGCTCAGGGGTTATCAGCAGCCCCCTTAATGTTCACCATACCCGTGGCTTTGGCTGCAAGCTGTGCTTTTATGATGCCAGTTTCAACTCCCCCAAACGCTATTGTATTTTCAAGTGGACACCTAAAAGTATCACAAATGGCAAGAGCTGGGTTTGTTTTAAACATCATTGCCTTGATTGTACTTACACTACTCACACATCTTATTATAGATCATTTAGCATAGTACTTTTTGGATTAGATTCACTACTTTCCGCTAATGACACAATAACTATCCTGGCGCAGGTTCCCCGAACCTGTGCCCTAGCAAACACTCTATTAAACCAATCATTTAAAAAAATTGCACTTTAACAAGAAAATATCACGATAAAATACAATTATTTAGCTCAAAAACCACTAAAATATAATAAAAACAAGATCAATAGGTTAGGAAAGTACAATATCAATTTTGAATATATTGTGCAAATTTCAGTATATAATTTATTTGAATAACAGATAACCACAGATTTATCGGACGGACACTGAATCATACATAATATTCAATAAAGCAACGTTACACTGCCCTTAATCTCAAACGTATTGTACTTCACCCAATAAAAGTAAACACCTGGAGGGAGTCTCGTGCCATTTTGTGTACCATCCCATGCAAAATCAATATCCTGACTCATAAAAACATGTTTACCGTGCCGGTTGAGGATTTCAACTCGCTCAAATTTACTGAGGCAATTGTTAGCTGGCAGCTGTGGGATATAAAAATGATCATTCACTCCATCATGGTTTGGTGTAAAAACATTTGGAGCCGAGGTCATTTCTTCCGCAACGTTATCTTTTACAAGAATCTCTAAAGTTTGATGATGTTGAATAATATGCCCACAGTATCTTTCCTCAAGTGTTATTTCAAAGATAAATACCCCCTCTGGTTTGCCTTGAAGGTCAACACAGCTAGGATCCCAATGTAGATATGAACCTACTTCTCCCCTCCCCCATTTTTCTGTAAAATACATAGGGTTTGTCAGCTCGTTTTGAGACTGGATCGATATATGTATTGAGTCTAAATCATCATCCATACCTTCTACGTAAAGTCTAAGTGAACCATCATTCAAGGATGTTTCATGATAAAAATTAGCCTGCTGATCAATTAAAATATATGGAGCAACATTTGGGCGTGGCAAAACGATAATATCCATTTGACTGGTTGCTAGGTCTGTGGTATTGCAAAACGAATTAGAACGAGCTTCGAACACAATACTAAATGTATCTACTTGATCTAAACTCAATTTAGAACAATCAAAATTCCAGAAAAATGTACCAAATGAGACCCCAGCTGCTTCATTTTTATGAAAGGAAATAATATGATTAGCTAGCTCAAAATTTTGTCCTTTCATGTCCAGCCACACAAAATCTCCATCAGCATCCGTTGCTTTTAATACAAATTGTATATCCTGATCAGGGTAAATGGTAATAGGTGAATCTGTAAAAACGGATATTTCGGGCACTGCATTGTTGGGTGCATCTTGTATAAACTGCACCCGAAGAGTATCAGTAAGGGGCTGGCTACAAGCATCATCCTTTATGACAAAATCCACTATAAAGGGCTCCTCACCAGTAAATGTGCATGTCGGGAAACAAAAATTTGCTGAAATTGTATCTTGGTTTGTAATAAATGCTGTATTCCAAGGCAAAAATGGAGCCATATTTTGATTAAAATTTACTGGGTGTGCCTCTAACGTAACTAACTCCAGTTCATCTTG
>JAUIFR010000110.1 GCA_030430325.1 Bacteroidia bacterium
CAGTAGTGTAACACATATTTATTTTAAAGAAGATTGTAGGGTTGAAAACTTTAATGGAATGGAGTCTAAGAAATCTCCCTTAAAAGATGACTTCATCAAATTAGCTGAAAAATTAAAAGCAACACCTGCATGGTCCACCTATCATTATATCCCCTTAGTGTTTTACCAAGCATTAATGACCGCCAATCCTGGAGATGCTTCTATAAAAACTGAATTTCTAAACCATCTGCATGCACATTTTGATAGCCAAAAAGCCAACGAATTTGTGGATACGGATTATTTAGATACCAATGGTCATTTCACTAGTTTGTTAGCTAGTAAAGGAGATGCTCAAATGAAGTTAGCCATCATGGGACTTGATCAAATTGCACAACCCGATTGCAGAAGATATTTAATGTCAGAACTCAATGCGCAACAAAAATTTGATCCCGGCAAGAACGTGAACACTAACTCAGGTGGCTTAATGAGTGAAGAAGAGATTCTTATCGAATTAGGTGTATATACGCCACCTTCTCTTACAGGTGCTACACCTAGCGCTCCTACTGCAGCTAACGTTGATGCAAACCTGAAACTACAAGGCGATGCCAACAACAAAGCCCATGTGGATTCTGTTACCTTAGAAGGCAATGTAAAACCGGCCCAAGCAGCTATATACCCTAAAGCTTCTGCTTCTGCTACTCCATTATCAAACTTAGCACAAGGCGTAAAAGTAAATATCCTAGGAGCTACTGGCAATTGGTGGGCCATTGAGTACGTACATTCAGGTACCCAAATTACAGCTTTCATCAAAAAATCTGATGTGGAAAATGTTTCATAAATTCATATATATTTGTTTTTTATTGAGTTTAGGAGTGAATACAAATAAAATTAAACTAAAGGAAAGTCAAAAATTGACCAACGGTTATACAAACGCTATTCATTTTGGGGAAAATAATGTTTGGATAAGCAGTTCGACAGGAAAATGTGAGGTTTGGAAGAATAACCAGAAAATAAAAAATGTACTTCTAACTGGTTATATAAATGGACAATTATTTATTGATTCTACAGGATCTATCATAAATGCAGGCTACTTTCGGTATGACCTAAAAAATGATAAGCACCTTATATATGACACCTATGCTCATTCATTATTAAAGTATGTCGACCCTGACTTGGTTAGTTACTTTGAAAATTTTGAAATTAAAAATTCATTAGTTTCACAAAAAAATAATCGTATAATATTATCATTAAGCTATCGACCTTCTAGAAATGGGCATGACCCAAAGGATCCTCCAAGAAATATACTAGGCCTTTTAAATCTTACAACTGGTGAGGTCATTAAATTACTGGATCAAAGCACAATTGGCATACAACACCTTACCCTTACTGAAAATTATTTGGTGGGGGTTAGTAATCAATTGCTCGCTTGGGACTTGATCGGCGGCAAATTAGTATATAGGAATGATTGTGGTCAAGTAAAAAATACTTCTACAAGCATTCAATCAGACCAAGTCTTGATAACAACTCTAAATGGAACCATCTTACAATATGATCTACCGAATAAAAAGCCCTACGAATGGGCCACTATTACCAACGCCATTCAAACATTACGTTTAGATGAATCTCAACTATTAGTTAGTGACCGACAAGGTTCATGCCACCTTGTTCAAAAAAAGAAAGATCAAATTATAATAAGTAAAATTTTAGAACTTAATATCCAAATCAAAGATATGTTCTTACATCCCGATAAAACTGATATTTACTTTTTGGTAAGTGACCAAAAGTTCCCAATTCGCAGGGTCACTATTCAATAAATTTTATAATGATACCCACACTAAAAGCTTATCATTTTTCTAAGAACAAAATCTTGTTTTTATTCTAATTTTAAAGGTTTTAGAGTAATTTATTGTATTTTTCCGTTAGTATTTCTTTGAAAAATGCAATATGTCTTTATTTACTAAAATACATATTGAAGCCCTGTACTAAGTTGAATCCCTCGAGCTGGAAAATGATTCACAAAATCAAGAGATGATGACGGATAGTAGTACTTGGTATTCAATAAATTATTTATAGTGGCATACCACCGCCAAGGAGAATCTTTAAACTTTGTTGATACATTCATATTAATAATTACGCGGGAGGCAACGGGGTCTCTAGGGTCCTCGGCTGGGTGCGAGTAAGTACCTCTGTATTGTGCTCCAAGATTAAAATTAATAAAATGTATGGGCACATTAACTCGAGCATTAATCATGGTGAATGGAATATAGGCAATTTCATTTCCATAACCATCGTTGGTACGAAGCAATTGTGTAAAATTAAGCATAGCACCTATTTTGTTGATACGACAATGAATACTTCCATTAATTCCCATAGTGCTTTGAGTAACATCTCCAATATTAATAAATTGACCTACGAAGCCATTTGCCAATAGCTCCTCCGATAAATTGGCGTCCGTCACTAAGCGGTTAGAAATTTGTGTATTAAAAAAACCTAAATCAGTCCTTAAGTTACCGCCCCAGTTCTTTAACCATTGAAACTGAAGGTTTTGCATACGCTCAGGTGTGTTGTTGGGATCACCCAGAATAGCTACTGCTGACAACGTTTCAAAACCATTAGGCACTCTGGTGGCTTTTCCATAGGTGAGTTTGAAGCTTCCTATCGTATCTAGCTTAAGTACCACCCCTGCTTTTGGGTTAAATTCTGAATATTTCTGAGTCTCCAGCACGCCGCTTCCCGAAAATTGATCATAACGGGCACCAATATTGAAAAACAACCTATTTTTCCAGTCATAGTCAATTTGCCCATAAACGCCTACTGTGTTTCTAGCAGCTCCTACGTCAAAAAGCCAATTATTGGCAGGATCGTAATTATAGAAAAAGAAGTAAACATAAATGGGTCTAAAATGAGTTCAGTTGGTCTTTCTGCTCCTATTACCTTATCATTAATCATATTTACACCGAGAATGATGTTGTTTTTATTGAGATAATTGTAAGTAAATTGCACTTCTCCATCTAGGGTACGTGTATCTGCTCCTTGTCCATCAATAAAAAAAGAAGTTTCCACAATACCTCCTTCTCGGTTTCTAAATACCTGAATGGTATCCAGAATTGGAAACCCATCCTCATCATATATGAGTTCGGTCACATCATCATTTGTTTTAAAAAGAGGAATAAGCGCAACTTCGGTCCAATTGTCCTGATGCCAACCCGCCGAAGTTTTGATTTGAAACTTTTCTGAAACTGAAAAGGAATAATCTGCCCCAACGCTATAAGCATACATCGAAAGGGTAAGCTCATCCATATCGCTATCATTAACCCCATTAAATCCAGTAAACGTTTTGCGTTCTTGATTAGTGAATTTGGAATAAATATTTAATTTTTTATGATTAAAAAAGAGGTCACCATCTATGGCATGATTCACACCATCTTGCATAACCTGATCACCAAACAATGCATTTTCTACTTGTATTTCTTGCCCTCTTTCTGTACCAAATCGGAAGGCACCACTTATAGTGCTCTCTGATCCTATGGCAGAAATAAGCGATCCGTTAGCAATATAGCCTAATGAAGTAGGGCTATATTCACCCCCAACCATAAACGAATTACCCTCATTAAGGTCTAATTTTGATCTGGAAATAATGTTAATGACAGCTGTGAAGGCATTTGGGCCATATATGGCCGAGCCTGGCCCCCTTATAATTTCAATCTTTTCAATATTGTCTAGAAGATATTCTTCACCACCAAATCGATTTCCAGGCAGAAAAGCATTGAGTCTTTGTCCATTAAATAACAATAAGATATTTTGGCCCGTATCAAATCGGTATCCAAATCCTACATTTTGGTTGGTAGGCTCTCCAATACCCCAATTACTACGGTCAGAGTTATTATCTGCAATATCGTTTAGTAATTGACCTAGGTTTTGATAGCCCCGGTTTTTGATTTGCTCTCGAGTAATCACTTCAATAATGGCCGGAATTTCATCTTGCTTTTTTTCAGATTTTGTAGCTGTTACAACGGCCACATTCATGATCTCATCTAATGAAAAATCATAAACTTTTTCTTCATTTTGCGCAAATACGTGTTTATAGCTAAAAAGGCAGGCAAAACTCGTTAGAAATATTATGCTAATCCATTTCATTTTTTATTAGAAATTTTTTTTCCAATTTAGATTTATAAAGAGCACCAAAAAATTGGTATATTTTAAAAAAAAAATATGTGTAGGGTTTAAGGGGAAATTTTAATGACGCAACTAACTTATCACAAATTTTTTGCATAAATTATATTTATTAATTACACAATAAATTACGATAATTAAGTCTTATAAGTGGAATAGATTTATGATTAGTTTATAGTAATTACTGTGCATATTGGTGTGGTTTTATTTGATGATTATAATTTTTTTTAATCAATTTTACAGATGATTTTTTAATATTGAGTAGAAGGATTTTTCTTGGTTTGTAGTTTTTTTCTATTTTATCTGTTGTTTATATCGTTTGTAATTAATGCATTATGGGCTTTTTCTTTTTTTTGCATCTTTGACTTATACATTTTGTTATACCGTTTTTTATGCTAAAATAAACCTTTTAGTCAATTACAGTATAACTTTTTCTTTAACTGCAATATAGTAAGCTATCGCAGAATAGACTGCAAAGCATACCACAGGTTCTAAGATAAGCTGCACCTAAGAATTCAATTAATTTATGTGTAATTATTTATTATATTTTATATAATAATGAATAAAGACAGTGTACAATTAACCAGCCTATTCAAAATTTTATATAATGAATAATTTTTGCAAATTTCATTGAATTTTATCTGCTTTTCTCCTAAAAAGCCCTCTTTTCCATTTGTAAACCCAAAATATAGCTGCTAAAAACACTACTATAACTAAAAAGCCTACCCAATATATACTCCAGTTGCTCTTTTTAAATTGAATGGCATTATGATCACCGCTTAATACAAATCCTCCCCAATAGAACGGATGAATATACTCCCCAGATGAAGACTGCAAGTACTTTAACTTTGCTTGCTGCAGGGCATAATCCTTGGACAAACCCTTCGATAACCCTTCATAAAAGTAGGTCATTAACTTGGCTGTGCTCCAATCATTGGCGTTCCATTGGGTTTGAAGTACACTGGCCACTCCACTATGAATAAACCCGCGCGCCAGGCTCATGAGCCCCTCTCCTCGGACATGCGTACCAGCTCCTGATTCACAAGCACTTAAAACCACTAGTTCCGCTGGCAAATTCATATTGTATAGTTCGTAGGCATACAGTGTACCGTCTTCTACTGTATCCATTTTCTTAGTAAAAACAAGTCTTGAATACATGGGGTTTTCATGATTGGCAAATCCATGCATAGCTAAATGAATGACACCATAATGCTTTGCCTCCGTTTTAAAATTATACTCTGTAGCACGATCTCCTAATAAAAAGCTCCCATCAATAAAATTAGCAATAATACTCACTTCTTGTTGTGCACCTGGCAAATCAACTAGCTTTTGCTTACCTCTTAACTCAGAGAGTGCTCCTCTAACTGCAACTGGTTTCGCTTTTAGGTCATAGCATGGTGCAATCGCTAAGCATTGATTTTGGTTATAAGAATGCGTTTTTGTAACAGTTTCATACCACAAAGTACCTGAATAATGATACGTAAGTGCAAATTGCCTACACAAATAGGCTAAGTTCCTATAATTCAATTGCTCCTTAATTTCGCTTATTAGGAGCTCCATGGGCAAAAAATGTATCGCTCCGTCAGGCACTATTATTAATCGATCGATGGAACGAGGCATATCTTTCACTGCCAATCCGAGCAATTCACGATAAAGCTGGTTTGCCAATTGTTGATAATTATTTAGATTAGTGGCATTATACGCAGCAGTGTTTGGTGTAGTATTAATTAACTCAATAAATGACGCTAGCTTAATTTGTAGGTCATTTAGCCCCTCAATTTGATGGACATTATAATTATTTTTGGAAATAATAAAGCTAAATAATGCACTATCACCCATAAAATAAGCTATAAATGCAGATTTTTCATCCAATTGGGCCTGTATATCCTCAATGGATGCTATGGGCAAATCATGCTTTAAGGAATAGTAGGTCGGGTATTCATTTTCTAACTGAGCAATAGTAGCTTCCAAACCTTGGTTAAGTTCGAATATTTCATTATTGAATTGCACCACTTTTTGTGTATCTTTCTGTTTATGAGCAAGATACAGCATTTTCTTTTGTGTGAATATTTGACTTTTTAGCTGACGTTCTTGAGCCAATAAATGATCTGGGATATTAGCTAAGTGCTTGGCATCCATATCTTGTAAATTCTCAAGCAGTAAAAAGGCCTTATTTTTTTCAGCAAAATAAAAAGCCTTGTGCAAATATTCTTCCGACTTAGTAAGTTGAAAGATTTGATAGGCCACCCTTATTGCACCTTCATAAACACCTGTACTTTTGGTAAGCAAGCTTTGTTTGGCCTGTTTTGTTGTGTAGGTCAACCGCATGGAGTCAATTAAATTTACAGCCAATTGGTAGGTAATTAAGGATAAATTAATGTCCGTTAGGCGGCTTGTTTCTTGAAAATATTGCTCCAAAGCTAATGCCTTGTGACGCAATGCAACTAACATATCCTGCTCAGTAAGTATATTTGATAACGTTGGATTTTTATACATATCGGTATCCTCAAAATCCAATGATACAGCCATCAAAGCTTGTTGAAAATTACCTAAAGCAAGTAATAGATTACCAGATTTTTTATGCAAGGCACCCAATGCAACATAACCATTAGCCACGCGTTTATGCTTTAAGCCAAGTAATTTTTTCTTGATGTGCAGAGATTTTTTATAAAATGCCTCCGCTTGCTTAAAATTCTGCTGCTGGCCATACACCCAGCCTAAATTATGATAAATTATGGCTACATCTAGATGCATTTCACCTAAGGTTTGTAGGCGAATTTGCAGTACTTTATTATAATAAAATAGCTGCCGCTTATGGTCTTGCATGCGCCCGTAGCACCACCCAATATCACTATATGTTTTGGCCGTAACAGGATGGTTGTCGCCTAAACGTTTTTTGCGAATCTGTAGAGAAACATCATAATTTTGCAAGGCCAGATCATACTCCTCCATACTCCCATAACACGAAGCAATATTAAAATAACACTGTGCCATATCTAAATGCTCTGCTGGTAACTTTTTATTACGAATGAATAAGGTCTTTCTAAAAAAGGAAAGCGCATTTTCATAGTCACCTTTGCGCTCAAAATACCACCCTCTGATGTTGTAAACATCGCTTAAGGCCAAATGATCAGGTGATAAATACTGACGACCCATTTGCATAGACGAATCTAAATACTCCTTGCTTTTAGGGTATTCTGATAAATAAAGATAGTTTTCGGCTATGCTGGCAAAAGTCTTTACACAAGTCGCCCTGTCTTGATTTTTCTCAGCTATTTTATATGCTAAATTAAAACAGAATATGGCACTATCATAATGATTTTCAAACTGAAACTGCTCCGCTTTTTGTAGTGTTTTTTGAAGTTTAGTCTCATTTATATTTTGTGCATAAAGAAGGCCTTTTGATACAACCAATACAAGAAGAAAGCATAATTTAGGCTTTAAAATCAAATTTATTAAACATATTTTGCAGAATTTGTTCATTATTTGGTTAAAATCATCCTTTTTGTTGCCACTTCCCTCCCATCGGCAATTAGTGAATATAAATACATACCTGCAACTAACTCACCCGCATTAATTACAATTTCTCCTTCTCCCCAAGTGTCAATATCATGAGCACTTAGTTGCATGCCATTCATGTTATATACATAAAGTTGCGCCTGAGCAACATGATTTGGCAAGAAATACCGTATGCTAGTAGCATCCCTAAATGGATTCGGTTTATTCTGGAAAAGCTGAGCTTCTATTTCTAATGCCATACCAGATGGGGTCATTAATTCACTTGCGTCGCTGATTTTTTGTTGGTTATTGCCCTCAGAATTTTTACCGCTCTTCAACACAGTCAATTCTTTTTGTAAATTTGCAATGAGGTCATTTTGAGCTTCATTAATGCTTTTTTGCTCTTCAATAACGTCTTGTTGCTCCTTAAAAGCCTCTACCAAAATGGGAATGACCCCAATATAATTCACGGCATAAAAGCCATCCTCATCTTGACGAACAAGCTCTGGGAGTACTTCTTGCAGCTCCTGAGCGATAAACCCATACTGGTTGCCTGCTCGAAAGTTCTTTTCTTTAAACTCATTTTGACGAAACTCATACGAAGTACCTCGGAGTGCCTTGATTTTCGTAGCTGCTTGCTGAACGCTTCGTATATTTTGCTTGTACCTTGCATCAGATCCTTGCCAGTTACCAGTGGTGAAGGCATCGCCAGCCACATAAAGTTTATAATTGCCTGGGTCTGTTACACCAATGCCAACACTTACATCTTGGTTGCCTAATATTAATGAATGGCTCGATGATACACTTGCATTATATCCAATAGCAGTGGCATTGGTAAGATTATGAATAGTAGTACTGGCATGATCGCCTATAAGGGTATTTTGACTACCTATTTCATTATTACCACCTGTCCCATGCCCTATAAATACATTTTCGGTGCCTGTTGTATTGAGTTCGCCCGACAAACCTCCTATAAAGATATTGAAGCCGCCTGTTGTGTTATCAGTACCTGCTGCATATCCTAAAAACATATTGGCGTCACCCATTGTATTAGAATAGCCTGCTGCATATCCTAAAAACATATTGGCGTCACCCATTGTATTTTGATGGCCTGCATAACGTCCTAAAAAGACATTGTCACTACCTGTCGTGTTATCACGGCCCGCTGAATTTCCCAAAATGGTATTGAAACCACCTGTTGAATTAACACCTGCATTTTTACCAATGTAAGTAGAAAAACCATCTATTCTCACGACATCATCTCCCCCAATCTTATAGGCATGAGCTTCATCAATATTAATATCTCCTCCAACCACATCTAATTTATTGGTCGGATTAGACGTACCGATGCCTATATTTCCTAAATTATAGTATAAATTATTACCTTGCTGATTCCAAAGTGAATTCCCACCCAAACCCGTAAGAGATTTCCATTCATCGCCCACATAGCCTTCAAAATCTGTTGCGCCTTGATTCCAGCGAATGGTACCAGCTAGTGGATCTGGATTGGTATTATTACCTATGATAATAGCCCCATCTATATGCAGCTTCTCCTGCGGATCGGTCAGGCCAATACCTACCAGGCTCATCTCAGTAAATAACTTATCTGCATTATTTCCCCAATAGCCATTCAGCTTAGTGTTAAGCTCCTTGATAGAAGCCAGCGCAACGCCAATTCCTGAAATATGCGAAATGGCTGAGTCATAACCAATCTCAAATAATGAATGAAACTCCCCGGCACTTTCGATGCCAATGTGCCGCTCTTCTTCCCCAATATAATTCCACTCGGAGATTTTTAGCTTCATCAGACTGTCTAGCACAGCATTGCATTGCTCAATGTCTTCCTTCGTGCCGTCATCCGATACATTATACAATACACCCTTACGCCCTATCCAACCTCCTGACTTTCCAAAATCCCACACTTTTATATTGGGGCTGCCAATTTGCAAGGTGTGGGGATTTGGTTTATGCAAAACGGTATCTCCGTCTATCTTGTAACTTTGAGCTAATGTGCTTATTTGTGTTAGCACAAGAATTGCCGCTAGTATGACGATATTTTGTTTCATTTTCTTTAAACCGCTCATTTCTGTAGTTAATTTAATGTTAAAAAATACATCAAATACCTTAAATTAGTATAATTTATCCTGATTGTTATTTAGTTATTTCTTAAAAATATTTGAATGATTTTCGCCTAATTTATTGAAATTATAAATTATATTTGAATAAATTTAGCAGATTTCATTCATTATTTAGTTAGGATCATCCTTTTAGTGGAAATTTCTTTTCCATCGGCAATTAGTGAATAAAGATACATTCCCGCATCAAGTTCACCGCCATTGATGGTAATTTCACCTGCTCCTCGTGTATCAATATCCATGGCTTTAAGCTGCCTACCATTCATATCATAAACATATAAATGAGCTTGATTTACATCACTTGGCAAAATATAATTGATGCGTGTTTCGTCACTAAAGGGGTTAGGCTTATTTTGAAAGAGCTGAGCCTCTTCAAGCAATACCTCTGTCGGAGCAATAAGGCTATTTGAATTACCAATTTTTTGTTGTGCATTATTTTCAATCACATTTTGCCCACCTTTAAGCATGGTCATTTCTTGCTGAATTTGAGTGATCAGCTCTTGCTGCTCTTCGATAACTTGCTGCTGCTCTTTAAAGGCCTCCACTAAAATGGGAATGACTCCAACATAATTTACAGCAAAATAGCCTTCCTCATCTTGGCGGACTAGCTCTGGAAGCACCTCTTGCAGCTCTTGAGCAATAAAACCATACTGGTTGCCTGCTCGAAAGTTCTTTTGTTTAAACTCATTTTGTCGAAACTCATAAGTGGTACCACGAAGTGCCTTGATTTTGGTAGCAGCCTGCTTCACGCTTCGTATATTTTGCTTGTACCGTGCATCTGATCCCTGCCAGTTACCTGTGGTGAAAGCATCACCAGCCACATATAATTTAAAGGATCCTGGGTTTGTTACACCAATACCTACCTTTACATCGGTTTTTCCAAGTATTAAGGCATTACTGGCCGATACTTTGGCTCCATAGCCTATGGCTGTGGAATTTACTATATCCTCTGGCAAAGTTGCATCCGCATAATTTCCAATAAACGTGTTTTGTTTTCCAGTAGTTACAGTGTAGCCAGCCTCATGACCAAAAGCAGCATTATTTTCCCCGCTGGTATTTTTATAACCAGCTCGGTATCCAATGAAATTATTATTAAAACCGGTGGTGTTATTGAAGCCTGAGTAAATGCCTAAGAAGGTGTTTTTACTACCGGTGGTATTTCTATCTCCTGCGTAAGTTCCTATAAATGTGTTTTTATCACCAGTGGTATTGGAAAAACCCGCACTTTTTCCTAAAAATACATTCGAACTGCCTATGGTATTGTTAATACCGACTTGAGCTCCAATAAAGGTATTATAATCACCGGTGGTATTATCACCTCCTGCCTGAGTTCCTATAAAGATGTTGAAGGTACCCTCTGTATTGGAATAGCCTGCCATATTTCCTATAAAGGTGTTGACGTTACCCCCTGTATTGGAATAGCCTGCCTCATTGCCTAAAAAAGTATTATAGTTACCGGTGGTATTGAATTGGCCTGCTTCTGAACCTATAAATGTATTAAATTGGCCTGTGGTATTGGAATAACCAGCCATATATCCTGAAAATATATTATAGCTACCTTCTGTGTTATTATTGCCTGCTGCACTTCCAATAAATAGATTACGTTGACCATCGGTATTCGAATTACCACTTTCGTGTCCAATAAAAACATTTGAACTACCTATTGTATTCTGATTTCCTGCTAAGAAGCCCAAAAAAACATTATTGCTACCACCAGTATTTGAAGCTCCTGCCAAACTACCTAAAAAAAGGTTTTTAGTACCATAGATATTATTAACCCCTGCTTCTGAACCGATAAAAGTATTGTACCAACCAGTGGTATTTTTAAAACCTGCCCTATACCCTAAAAATGTGTTGTAGCTGCCAGATGTATTATCAATACCTGCCCTACTTCCAATAAATGTATTGAAGTCACCTACATTATTATAACCCGATTGTAACCCAAGAAAGGTATTAAAAAAGCCTTCATTATTAATTCCCGCATATTCTCCAATAAAAGTTGATTCACTGCCTACCCTCACCACATCCACTCCCCCAATCTTATAAGCATATTCCTCTTCGATATTAATATCTCCTCCAACTACGTCCAATTTATGGGTCGGATTAGCTGTGCCGATACCTATATTTCCAATATTATAATATAAATTATTGCCTTGCTGATTCCAAAGGGAATTACCGCCCAAACCCGTAAGAGATTTCCATTCATCCCCCGCATAACCTTCAAAGTCAGTAGCGTTTTCATTCCAGCGAATGGTACCAGCTAGTGGATCTGGATTGGTATTATTGCCTATGATAATAGCCCCATCTATATGCAGCTTCTCCTGAGGCGTAGTAAGTCCAATACCTACCAGGTTCATCTCAGTAAATAGCTTATCTGCATTACTTCCCCAATAGCCACTCAGCCTATTATTCAGCTCCTTAATAGAGGCTAGCGCCACTCCAATACCTGAGATATGTGAAATAGCTGAAT
>JAUIFR010000111.1 GCA_030430325.1 Bacteroidia bacterium
GAAGATGCTGTCTGGAAGAAGAGACTGGAACGACAAGGTGAAAAGTCAAAAGTTAAGCCTGAGCTCATGAACAAAGAGCTTAATGAGGCGACAATAAATGGTAAAGTAAAAGCAAAAAAAAGGGAAGATGGGCCGGTTGTATTGGAACCTACTGAGACGCCAGAAGAGAAAACAGCTGAGTCAGATGATTTAGTCAATGATAGTGATTCAAAAGCCAAAGATGCTGAGCAAAAAAGTTCGGATGCTGATCAAGCAGGTGAAAAGCAAACTGAATCCAATGATAAAAAAGAGGAAGATATACCAGCAAAAAAAGATAAAAAACAGGTAAAAGCCAAAAAAGCACCTAAGTCACCCACCCCAAAAAGTGTTAGCGCAAATACTAGAGCCGAAGGAGGTAAACTTCCGGATCTAACGGTACAAATGGAAAACGAACCGGCAGAAGATTTTCAAAAGGATTTAAATTTTGATGAGTTTAAAGCTCGGGTGAATGGGCAATTAGATCCCGAACAAGAAAATGATAAAGCACAAAGTGAACTATTTGGACTTCGCAGCGCCACCGATATGGCTAAATCAAATATCCAAAGTAGCAGCTCAGACCAGCAATCGATGTTGTCAAGCCAAGCACAGCAATCGATTGGAGCCATTCAAGGTGCTATGGCTAGCGAAATAGAGAAAATTCAATCTCAATTTGCGAGTATTCGACAACAAATCCAAGGCCAAGCTGAATCACAAAAAGGTGTTCTATCTGGCCAGTTAGAGACCCAAATTGGTGCATTGCAAGCACAGACTTTAGTAAAAAAAGAAGAAGCAAAGCAAGAAATCGAAAGTCGAAAAAAAGATTACGATGACTTTATAGTTGCTCAAAAAGCAGTAATCGACCAGATCGTAGAGCAAGAAATGACGCGTGCGGATCAAGAATTACTAGCAGCTGGCAAAGAAAGTACTGCTGTAGGAGAGCGGGTGGCCAAACGTTACGCAGGGCAAGAAGAAGATGCGCCCAAACAACGAAAAGCAGCACGTAAAGTAGCCAAAGAAAGCAAAGAAGATATTATTGCTAAAAAGCCAGGAATAAGGGCTGAGCTTGAAGAAACTGCAACAGGATTTAAAAATGAACATGACAAATACACCAAGGATCTAAAAAGGCAGCTAAGTGATGTTGAAAAAGATCTACTACCGGAGCTTGAAAAAGGAGAAGAAAACGCTATTCGATCTTTACAATCCATTCATGATGAACTCATCCATCATATTGATCAAGCGACGGAGTCCGCTCTTCAGCAATTAGATGAAGCTGAACCTGAAGCCATCCAGCAAATCGAAGAAGGTGGGCAAAGTGCTATTTCAGGCATTGAACAGTCTGAGCAAGATGGTCAAAACGCCCTTCAAAAGATGGAAGAGAGCTTTTGTGATAAAATCGAAAAAGAAACGGCCCATATTGAAGGTATCGTCAACCAACAAGAAGAAAAAGATAGCGCAGGCGTAAAGGTAATGGCAGACCAAACGAAGGCCTCCATGGCTGCAAGTGAGATTATGGCTAAGCAGCAACTTGAGCAAATAGGTAATGACCGTAAAAACGGAATGATGCAAAGCAGTACCCAATTTAGGCAGCAAGCTGCACAAATTGCTCGAGGGGCCATTGCAAGTGCACAGAAAGCACAAGCAAGCCACCAAACTACGCTGAACAAGTGTAGCGAACAATTTACCAGCGAATCTCAGAAAGTTTTAGCGGGTGTAGCCGAACAACAAAGCCAGATCATTGCGCAGGTGATGGAACAAGTGGATGTTGAGGTCAATAAAATAAAAGAAAAAGTAAAAGAGGCCAACGAAAAATTCCGTGAAGAAGCTAAAACCAAGGTTGATGAAAGTCTAGAAGAAGCTAAAAAGCCACTAACTGACCCACTCGAAGACCGAGCCACTGAGGCGGCTGAGCAAGTCAAAGAATCTTGGATTTCAGGTGTATTTAGGGCACTCGGCAATATCGTTTTAGGGTTAATTATTGTCATTGTACTGGCAGCCGTACTCGTATTTATTGCTGGCCTACTCGGCTTCACATTAGGACTAATGGCCGCCATCATGATTATAGGTGGTGTATTACTTGCAGTGGGTTTCGTTAGTGCATTATCTAACAGATTAGGTCAAAAAGAGCTGGAAGGGAACGTACTTGGAGCCATTGGGCTCGCCTTAGCTGATACTTTAGGTGGAACAGATATCTGGGAGGCATCTACCGGCAAAGAAGTGCTTACCGGTAGGGAGCTCAGCGCAGCTGAGCGTTCAGAAAAGGCGACAATGGGAGCCTTTACGGTAGTAATGGCGGCCTTCGGCGTAAGAGCTAAATTTAGTGGTAGACTACCTAAAATGCCAGGTGTAAAAGCAAAGTGGACTGGCTTGAAAAATATGATCCCAGGTGGCGTTGAAGGTAAGATGAGTAACCTCAGCCAGGCCTTTAAGAGCCTTAAGGATGGTGGTAAGTCTAAACTATCGAACATATTCAATAAAACAGAAAGTTTTCTACAAGGAGCTGGTAAAAAAACCGGTGGGTTTATAAAAAATAAAACGGGCTTCGATCCTCGTAAAACTGCTGGCTTGGTTAAGAATAAAATGAAACCAGTAGGTGAAAAATGGGCTAGCTTTAAAGGATCAGTTAGAGAAAAGGCTTCTAAAGCCTGGGAAGGCACTAAGAACCTCGCAGGAAAAGCAAAAGATTTGGGCAAAAGGATGGTTGAAGGCACCAAAGCCTTGCCCGGAAAAATTAAAACAAAGGCTCAAAATGCATGGGGTAGCATCAAAAAAACTTATAATTCAGTTAAAGATAAAGTAAGTAAAATAAAAAATCGCTTAGTTGATAAAAATAAGAATAAAAACCAAACCCAGGATACTACAGGACAAGATAAAGGTAAGGAAAGTGATACGAATACTAAGACTGATGAAGGTAACTCGCAGTCGAAGAGGGGTAATGTGGATGAGCCTGAGCAAAAGCCAGTAAATAATGACAAAGATAATCAAGATAACATAAAGGCTATTGATGAAATTAGAATTAAAGAAATCTGTGAAAAATTAAAAATGCCATCTGACGCCCACTCCATAAAATCAATCACATCAAGCACAAGATTCGGTGGTGGTAATAGAAATGCGGTTAAAACTGTTGCTAAAGGCCATGTTGATTTAAAGGCAGATTATTTAGAAATAAAAGCAGGAAAAGCTACATACGATAATACTAGTCAAACATTTACAACTTCAAGTGGTCGAATTTATGGTTATCATCCTGATAAAATTGCAAAAGGAGGTACAAGCTCAATATATCCAATAAAAGGTAAACCAGGCGAATTTGTCAACTTGTCGCAAGCTGAGTTTCGAGTATTACGTGAAATGGTTGAAAGTGGAGGTTTAAAAGGTAATGCAAGAAAAACGTTAGATGGTTTAAAAAATAATAGAGGAATAAGTGCTGATTCTGAATCGAAATTATTAAGTCTCTTCAACTCATATTACTCAAAAAATTCAGCTACATTCTTGGGTGGTCAGGAAGCCAGAAATATGTCAAATGAAGATAAATTTGAAAATTATGAAAAGAATCAAAATCCCAATGAAAGTAATTAACTTTGAATAGATCAAACACAATATAGATGAAAGAAATAGATTCATTTGAGTTTTCAATAGAAAATAACGTTTCAGAGGAAAAAATTATAGATTTTCTTAGTGAATTATTGCAAATAAGTAAAGACAAATTTTGGAATTGGGACTGGGATGGTGACTCCAAATCAGAAATTGCGATTAATATTTCAATTGACAACATTAAAGATCAAAATAGCCTGTTTATTGCTTTGTTATTTAATGATGCAAAAACAGTTTCAAATCTGTTCGAATTAAATATTGGACTAGAGCTAGCCAAAAAATTTAACCGTTCTGTTATTGTTTCGGACCCTTTCATTCCAGATGTTTATCTTCAGATTCACCCGAATAGTTTAATCGATATTTGTGAAGAAGGAAGTGACTCCAATGGAAATACTATATACAACATACCAATTGAAAAAGATCTAGAATTTGATGCATTAAAAAACAAATATTTAGAACAAAATTTATTAGAAGAGTAAATGTAAATGGATTTAAGTTATGATAGATCCTAAATCAGAAATTTACCTACTACTTTATACAAACGAGGACGGAGAAGAAATTGGATTGGAGGAAGTACAATTGCTGGATCCACCAATAGCAAGTCGTATCTCAGACTTAATTGAGTTACTTTCAAATAATGATATTTATATTGTTTACCAAAGCACATTAATATTAGCCTCGTGGGGCATAAATGAAGGCATAGAAAAGTTAGAAGAATTTATAGACACTAAAATTCACCGTATAGGGCGTATTGACCCAGATCGAATCAACGGTAGAGATAATGTATATGATAATTTATCTGAGGCAGTTGACTATTATGAACTATCTGGGGGTGATACTAGAATTATAGAAAGGTTATATAAAAAAATATTAAACTTGTTTCCTGATCAATTCTTTAGAGGGCGAATTCAAGTAGCACTTCAATCAAGCTCAGTAACTAGTAAGTTATTATTTGAGATATCAACTGCTATAGAAAAAACAGTCCAAAACAATTTATTTCAAGCTAGTCTTTTGTTACCAGCATTGGCAAAACATGATAACAAGGTAGCACATGAAATTATTAAGCGTCATTTTCACCCTAAGAAAAATTTACATAAAGATGCTATGGAAAATGTTGCTGAAGCCTTGCAGTTTATCCCTTCTAAAGAAAGTTTTGATTGGCTTAACACTTTACTAAACAGTAGCAAAAAACTTGTGGTAAGCAAAGCTGAAACGACATTAAATATCCTAAATCAAAAAAATTAAACATATTTTGCTAATTTCATTGAATTTTAATTTCTATTTGAGTTTATTTTGCTAATTTCGCTTAAAAACAAAACCTAATTTATTACGGCATTAAAAATGCCAATATAGATTTCAGCAGCATTGCAAATGCTGCCGAACGGGACTCCAAAACCAATTCCAGTTAACCCAAATAAAGGCTTGTAAAATGGAAGAAAAAATTAAAAATCAATTATTGTTAGCTTTTCAAAGAGCACTTTTATTCAATATTACCTACCACACTAGGGTAATAGTAGCAGATGTAATAGAAAATAGCAAATTGATAGTCTGGGTCTACTTGGATCGAGTACCTACTGACGATGAAAAAGATTTATATTATTCTGTTTGTGCAGAACTAACAGGAGAATTTATGTATTTGGATGATGCTACTAGTGAGGTACACTTTTCAACAGATAGTTTTGCTGAAGAAAATTTGAAAGATAAATTAATATTATTTGCAAGATGTGATTATTTAGATCTTGAAGGAAAATTAAAATTGTAATTCTTTGGGTGTTAATCTGGTAGAAAATTTGACAGCAATTTTACAACTAAACTTAATTGGTTAATAAGGTATTTCCAAATCATTGGTTTTATTTTACGTGTTAATGATATATAATTTTGTTTGAAGCAGTTAAAATAAGTTTATCCTTAATTAAATTACTATTTAAATAAAAATGGTCGATCAAAAACAACAAATTTTATCTTTGATTAATAAACATAATTTGAGGTATGAATTACATGAGTTTCCATCAAAAGCCTATATGATTGATATTTGGAAAGAAAATCAAATGTATGTATTGCAAATAAACCAAGAGTCGTATGGCTTGTCCATTGTTAGTGAAGATCCTGACTTTACTTCAATACCAGATCAAACTTATACGGATTTTGATGATTTTAGAAAGGCCTTAGAAAGCTTAATTACTTAATGAAAGAAATAGATTCATTTGAGTTTTCAATAGAAAATAACGTTTCAGAGGAAAAAATTATAGATTTTCTTAGTGAATTATTGCAAATAAATAAAGACAAATTTTGGAATTGGGACTGGGATGGTGACTCCAAATCAGAAATTGCGATTAATATTTCAATTGAAACCGGCACGAAGAGCTTCACCATAAAAAATGAAAAAGGCTTGCCGGTTCCTTCCGATCAACTAAAATCAAACACTTTTTCGGAAGAAAACATGGAAGATCAAAATAATCAGTTTATTGCTTTGTTATTTAATGATGCAAAAACAGTTTCAAATCTGTTCGAATTAAATATTGGACAGAGCTAGCCAAAAAATTTAACCGTTCTGTTATAGTTTCGGATCCTTTCATTCCAGATGTTTATCTTCAGATTCACCCTAATAGTTTAATTGATATTTGTGAAGAAGGGAGTGACCTCAATGGAAACACCATTTACAACATACCAATTGAAAAAGATCTAGAATTTGATGCATTAAAAAACAAATATTTAGAACAAAATTTATTAGAAGAGTAAATGATAAAAGGTTGAAAAGCTTAAATCAAATAATTAAACTGAATTCTGCAATATTCATTCTTTAATTTGAATATATTACACAATATTTGCTAATTTCATTGAATTTTTAATTCTATTTGAGTTTATTTTGCTAATTTCGTTTAAAAACAAAACCTAATTTATTACGGCATTAAAAATGCCAATATAGATTTCAGCAGCATTGCAAATGCTGCTGAGCGGGATTTTCTTAGATAAGTTAATCAAATTCTGCAAATTTTATTCATTAAATTAAAAATTTTACACAAATTTTGCATATTTCATTGAATTATACTACAATTATAATTTGTTCTACTAATTTTATTAAAAAAATAACCTATTGCCTTTCAGTATTATAAAATATCTGTATAGGTTTCAGCAGCCATGATCACCATAGACTTTTATTTAACAGAAAATTCTAAAATCAAACTTGAAGACGATTTGGGTATCTTCGAAGACTTACAATTAATAGAATTATTTAAAAAGATTATTAATGAAATCATTTGTTTAGTTATTTGATTTTTAGTATATTATTTTTTTGTATGTGAAACATGCTTACCTTTTCATTTGGAATTTATCTAATGATAGATATTAGGTAGAGTTACCAAGTATTTTTTAGGAAAAATCGTACTGACCAGATTTATGCCAACCTATTAGTTTCGAGGTTTTAGATATGCCTCAATTTTTTAACCAATTAAATTGAATGTCATGGTTAAGTTTGGTATAAAGTGTGCCCTGCTGTTAGCTATTCTTTTGTCTAAGTTAAATGCATTTGGGTTTTGGGTTGCATATGATAATATGGAAGCCGTAATTTGTGGTAATGATGACCCTGAAGATCAAATTGCCCTAGGTCCACTCTGGATCGTTGAATCAGAATTAGATGATTGGAAAATGAGTACCGATTATGGTAAAGACCCAAGAGTATATATTTATGCCCCACAAGGATTTGTGTTTAGCAGTGCAGGGGCAGCTGTTGTTACAGGTAGCTCTCATATAAAAATAGAAAATGGCCTTAACCCATCGGTGCAAAGTGGTGGTGGTAAAAGTTGGGTAAGGATAAGAGTGGATATTAACAATGTTTCGGAGACTGTATTTGATGGTATCATTGTTACCGGGCTTGTCTTAAAACGTAAAGCTAGCAATACAGGTCCGGTGGGTTGTGCTCAGTTGGAAGTTATTAAACGTATTAAAAATGATAATAACCCTACCGATACTCCCATAGATGACATTGGCTGTTTCTCCATAGTTGATCCTTCCGTTTTACTTACTGCTGATAAACCCATTTTAAACAATAAAATCACTATTTGTGAAAATGAACCCATTACGTTTTACGCAACCCCCAAAAATGGAATTTATGCAGGGAGTAAAAATATTATACTGGAAAAAAATCAAATTAATGAAGTTAAGCCGGAAGGTCAGCCTATTCTTGGTTTGACTGAGGGTTTTTATACTGTGTATGGAAATGTAAGTATTCTAAATTGTGGTACAGAGTCTTCAGAGCCTATTGAATTAACTGTTCGTAAACCACCAACGATGGCCCTAAAAGAGGATATTACGGTTACTTTTGACTATGATGATGACAATACTTATAATTTATTTTAATACTTTGATCCGATATTTTTTGATGATGCTAAATTTACGTATTACGTGAGTGGTGTGGGCGTGACACCAATCGATGAAACTACCTTTGAGATAGTACCATCAAACTTTCCTGTGGCAGATAATTATACCATAGATTTCATTGCTCGATATAAAAATGGTCAGGGCTGCCCGGATACTATCAAGCAAGAAATTGCGATTAGTGATGGTATTTTGAATCTTAAACCTACCTATTGTGTGGTTGATGTTACTACAGAAATAACTGTATTTACAAACCAAATTACAAGTAGTTCCTATAAGTTTAAAGGTTTAAAAATAGAAGTAGACGGAAATGATGTGACCAATGATTATCTAAGTTTTGCGAACGATTATCAACCAGGTCAAGGAGAAAACCCACGATACACACTTAATATTTTACAAATGTTTACCGATTTAAACAATGATAAATTTAAGGTAAGCATTATGACCGATATTGTGCCCAATTCATATTGTTCACAGTACTGTAATCCTTTACACTTATATTATAATCAAGCCACTTGTAATAACTATAATGGGTCATGTACGCCAAGTGATATCGATTATGTTTATAATAGCTATTATAGCAATATTGTGGAAGTAGCAGATGGGGAGGGAGAGATTAATTACAGCCAATTACCACCATATTGTGTAGCGACCAATATGGATTTAGTACTCTCCGGTAATCAATCGGATAAGGCGTTTCAGGCGAAAGCCATCGTGAATGGAAATGAAATTGATATTGATTTGGATCCTGAAAATGACCAAATCTACATCCTAAACCCTAGTGACTTTAAATATAAGGATTTACTGGCTCAATATAATGCCGATTACTTAGATTTAGAAATTACTTATTTTTATAATGTGGGTACTTGTACGGGTAAGTCACTAGATATTGTCAGGATTTATAATAATCCCCCACCACCTACCATTACACCGGTGAGTTATTGTGTAGGTGATGTGATGCAGCCACTTTTTGTAGAAAATCAATTAGAAAATAGTATCATTAACTGGTATGAGGGCTTCCCAGATCAAAATAACTTACCCCAAAATCATTTGGCAGAGGGTGATAGTATCTTACCTGTCTTAAATAATAATATTAATAAACAATATACTTTTCATGCCACTCAAACTGTGAGTGGTTGTGAGAGTACACCGGCCATTTTTTATGTTGAATTTGAGGCGTTACCTAATGCAACACTCAAGCCGCTGGATGTCAAAGTATATTGTAATAATAATGAAGTGAAAGATATGAGTCCAATCATCCCGGATGGTTTCCAAGGTAATGGCATCTCTACATTTGATTATCTCATTTTGAAGTCCAAAGAGATCGTATTTTCGGATACGCTAGTAAATTACACCTTTAATCCATCATTATACCCTATTGGTAAATATGATCTTATTTTTAAATACTTATCAAATGGAGGCTGCGGAGGTATTGACCAAGTCGAAATAGAAATTGTTGATTCTTCGCCAACTATACAATTTGAGTTTGAAGACCCTTGTTTTGGCCAATCCGTCTCATTTATCAATACTTCGCAAATTGAGGATGATGAAGTTATTTCTTGGAAATGGGACTTTGACGGGCAGAATATCAATACGTCAAATGAGAAAAACCCTTCGTATACTTATACTCAACCAGGTGTATATCCTGTTACTTTGGAGGTACTTACTGCGGGTTATTGCACCAGCACGGTTACAAAATATGTAAGTATCTTTACCGTTCAAGAATTAACCAGTTCAAATACGTATTTTGAAGATTTTAATGATGCAGATCATGGCTGGATTTCGAGTGGCCAAACGCAACGTGGGCAGTACTACAGTTGGAGTTTAATGAATCCAAAAGGCCAACATATAAACCTACCTGAATCATCTAATTGGTGCTTTATTACTTATAATGCTGACACTAAGAGCCATAATGATAATGAAAACTCATGGGTAGAAAGCCCTTGTTTTATACTTGATGCTTTGCAGGCTCCCATGTTATCTTTTAAGTATAATATGGCCGTGCAAAAAGATGTGGATGGTGCCGTATTGCAATATACTTTAGATAATGGCAGTACTTGGCAAGTATTGGGCGACTTAGATGAAGGTGTACATTGGTATGATGTGAAGGGTATAAATACATCTCCGGGAGAGCAAACCAGCGTTGGTTTAGGATGGTCACGTGTTGGAGACAGCACCTGGTATGAAGCAAAATTTAATTTGGACCAAGTTAAGCAAGAGGTTTTGAAGATAGGTCCTGGTACCAATATTCGGTTTCGATTTGCTTTTAGTGCCGATGGTTTTACTCCATCAGATCTTATTGTGGAAGGCTTTGCTTTTGATGATTTCTTTATTGGTGAGCGCAAAAAGATGGTATTGATCGAGCATTTTTCCAATATTTATGAAACAAAACAAACCAATTATATTCAAAATTTTGTAGATGGGCAGCAAGGTATGGTGCATATTAGCTATTTTATCGATCATCCAGGTTATGCTAATCATCCTGACTACCAGAGTTTTTATGAGGATGATCCGTTTTACTTATTTAATACCGCAGCCAATAGTGCTCGGTCTTTGTACTATGGAGTAGGAGACCTCGAACGCACGATAGTTGACGGGAAGTATAACGATATTGAGCCATTTTCAGCCGGTTGGGCAGAGTCTGTTTTTATAGAGCGATCCTTGAGCGAGGCGCCCTTTACTATTGAATTAACGCAAAATAGTGCTCAAAATGTAACGGTCGTCATTACAGCTGCGCCTACCATTAACAAAAAGCAGCTCGATAACGCACTCAATGTGCAAGCTATATTGGTACAAGATCAAGTAAATTTGGGAAGTGATGCCTACCATCATGTTATGCGTAAGATCTTGCCAAATCCTGCAGGGACTTCCTTTTCGGGTGCTTGGCTGAATGAGGGTAAATATCGCCAAGAAACCATTCAGTATGAAATCGATACTGAAGGGTTACCGACTGGTGATTATTCGCTTATATTATATGTGCAGGATGAGCAAACGAAGGAAATTTACCAGGGTGCATTTTTGTCACTTTCTAGCTTAGCTGCTAGTAAAACAAGTAAAATTTTATATGCAAATTCTTCCGCACCACCTGGGCAAGTAGAACGACAAGTCTTCCCTAATCCAACAAATGGATGGCTGCATATAAATAACCAAGGCAAGGAGTTACTAAATTGGAAAATTTATAATATGCAAGGCATAGAAGTGTTGCAGGGTCACTCTAATAAGCCCTTAATCAATATCGATTTAAGTAAGTACAGCCAAGGTACTTATTTATTGCAGTATGCTAGTGATCAAGGACAATTTACTCAGAAAATTAGCCTGGCTTGGTAGATGGAGGAAAAATGAAATAATGAACAAAATTAGCCAATTTTATTTATTATAAATTATATTTTGAATAAAATTGGCAAAAATTATTCAATATTTTCGATACCAGTAGAATAATGTCATTAAGGATATAAGAGCAAATAAAACTATTAACCCAATATATAAATTGAATGTTGTTCCAGGACGTTGAATCACTATTTGTTGATAGTTTCCATTGATGACATAGGCTGACCAATAAAATGGATGTTGTTTTCTTGGAATAGGATGTTGCAGGTAATTACGTTTAGCTTGCTGTAGTGCTTCATCTTTTGGTAAGACGTTTGATATACCTGCATAAAAGGAGGACATTATCTTTGCGCTTGATAAGTCATCCACACTCCATAGCGTTTGAATAACACTGGATGCTCCACTTGCCATGAAGGCCCTAGCCATACTAAAAACTCCCTCTCCTTCCAGTAGCATACCTTTACCAGTTTCGCAAGCACTAAGTACCACCATTTCAGTTTGTAAGGGCATATTATATACTTCGTAGGCGTATAAAATATTATCCTCAACGGAATCCCTTTGATCAGGATTAAATATAAGCTTAGAGTAATTATGATTTTTCTCATCGGTAAAACCGTGCAAGGCTAAATGAATCACACTAAATTTAGGTGCATGTCGTTTAAAATTTCTTTCAGTTGCAAAATCTCCGAAAAGGAATTTTCCTTTTGCAAAAGATGCAATGGTTTTTACTTCACTGATGGCTCCAGGTAGATTGGAAAGATCATAATTCTTTAAATTTGTTAAATTTCCGCGTAATGTCAATTGTTTATTGTCTAGATAATTT
>JAUIFR010000112.1 GCA_030430325.1 Bacteroidia bacterium
CAAAGTGTGGTTCATTGTTTAGGTTAAATTGATAGTACAGCTTTATGATTGACTTTGGTGAGTGTTGCTGCTCAGGGTTTTGAAGTAAATAACTAAAAAACGCCTCTTCTCGGTCAGAAAAGATATCTGCAAGCCCTGATCGGTGAGATAGAAGCTGTTCAATTGTTATTTCATTGGAGTAGTTTTTCTCTTCGTATAGGTGGAGGCTATCGAATTGGAAATAATCAATATTTTTTAGATAATGCGTGGCTTTATCATTTAAATTAAGCTTCTCTTCTTCAGCAAGTTGTAAAACAATGGCTGCAATAAAAAGTTTGGTGCTACTGGCAATTCTAAATTGATAGTCCTTAAAATTCATATTGCTTGATAGGGGAATACTTCCAAACCCATTACTGTAGGTATAATTTTTATCTAGATTTTCTATATGAAGTAAAATGCTGTGGACGGGATTTTCGGAATTAGGATTAATTTTTGATTGAGCAAAAATGGCAATAGAATCAGTTTGCCCGTATGAAAGAAATGGAATAAGTATAAAAATTGTTAATACTTTCATGATTTTTGAACTTTAATTCATTGCAAACTCAATTAATGGAGAAATATTGCCATTATCAGCTGCTCTCAAAGCACAGATATATTCTTTTCTGATTTTATCCGCTTTCACCATGTTGGATTGATGCCACGTGAATATATCCATTCCAAATATATATTCCATCATAATATCGGCTATCAATCTGGAATGCCGCCCATTTCCATTTGGAAAACAATGAATAGATACGATTCCATGCTTGAACCGAATAGCAATTTCTTCTGGTGGGTATATATCATTTTCAATCCAGTATTTTGTGTCGTCTAATAAACACTTTAATGATACTCCAATTTGTGTCCACTCAACCCCGATGTTCTTTTCTGACCTTCTAAATTCACCTGCCCACTTCCAAATATCGCCGTACATTCTTTTATGTACTTCTTTTATAAATTTTTCTGTTAATATTTTCTCCGGCGAGAAGTTAGCATGAATCGTCCATTCAACTGCTTTTTCAATATTGAGCTGTTCAAACTCATCCAGCTCTTTTTGTGTAGTGATCGATTTTATTTTGAGGTCTTCCTTTTCATCCTCGTCTATAGGAGTTTGCCCTGATTGGTATTTTAATTCTAATCCCATATAGCCCTTCTCACCTCTCGTTTAATATCTTTTGCTAGGTCTTCAATTATCTTATTCATCTTTTCATCTCCAATTCCTTGATCTTCTAACTTCATATTTTGATTGGTGCGCATAACAATTTTTTCAGCCAATTTTTTCGATTTTAGATAAATAAGCTTATCTATTGACCCATCATTTGGGACAAACCCATATACAAATTTCATATCTAATGCCTCGCCAATATCTTTTAACTTATTAATTGTTATTTGTCCTAACGCCTCTCTTTCTTCAATCTTTTGTACTGCTCCTTTGGTCATTTTTAATTTTTTACCTAACTGATCTCGAGTCATATTAAGTGAAGTTCGAATGGCGTTGACCCATCCCTTTGTTGGTACAATAACCATTGCAGCGTATTTAAAATTTTCTAATTTTTGGTCTAACTGCTCGATTAGAAGTTGTTTTTTGTTTCTCATAGGTTTAATCAGTATACATATATGTATAAAAATAAGTTTAATAGTATACAAATAAGTATAAATATATAGAATATTATGTACATATACGTATATATTTCAAGAAAACTTTTTTATAAAGAAAAGTATATATACTGCAAAATACGTAGGGCGGGAATATTAACCCGCAATATTCATTACTTTCTATCTGAATTTCTTGTCAATAAACTTTGAATTAAGTAGCCGTGCCACAGCCATATAGTTGGGGTTAAATTTTATCTTATCACCAATTTTATACTTTTCCGTCCCATCTTTCTTTTTGTTGTTGTCTAAATCAACCACCATCATGTCGGATGTAATCCCTACAAAGGATAATTCTTCATCTACAGGCTCAATATCTGCTTTGTCAACGTCTAATAAGCCGAAATCTAAGATGGCTTTAACGGAAGTCTCGCTCACATCTTGCTCATTGTATTCAGCGGCATGCCCTACATTTGCTTCACTTATTATACCTTCAGGAACTATTTTTTTTTCTTCTAATTCTATAATGTTTGCATGGAATTCGAAAGTATCCGTTGAGAGCTCCTTAAACCTTTTATTGTTTAATGGGCTAATACCAAAAAAGGCCGCCTCACCTATCCGAAAATGATTCACATCTTTAGGAACAATATTATTTTCAATTAATGGTAAGGTGATGGATGAGCCCCCTGATATAAATTTTAGGTCTTTATTGAATTTGGCTGATATCAAATTTTTGAATTTTGTCAATTGGAGCAACTTATCGTATGTGGGTTCTACGCCATACATGCAACCAAGGTTAGAGCCTATTCCAATCACCTCAATATTCGATAGATCGAATACTTTCTTATAAAATACCAAAATATCTTCCTTGTTCACCCCTTCACGTAATTCACCAAGCTCAATCATAATAATGATCTGATGCGTTTTCCCTACTTTCTTAGCGGCCTGGTTGAGCGCTTGAATCGTACTGTAGGAGCTATTTAATGAAATGTTGGCATATTGTACAACTTCATCAGCATAAACTTTTGCAGGTGGTTTAATATATATGGTGCGCATATTGGGATTCACGGCCTTCAGGTTCTTTAGGCTGGTTAGTCGCGAATCTCCAACCGAATTTATTTTGTCAATAACATCTTCGGTAAGTATGTTTTTAAGGAAATCCTTATCCCCCGAAAATACCTTTGTAATTAAGCTCCAATGAATGTCATGTTCATCAAAGTAATCACTGAGATACTTGATGTTATTTTTAATTTTTTCTGTTTGTATGATAAGTTCTGCCATAATTTATGGGATAGTTATCCTGGGTATATTTCTTGGTAACCGAGTTAGTAACTCATAGTTTACCGTTTGGCTAAAATCACTGAAAGATGAAACAGTGATTTCTTGCTCTTCCTGATTGCCAATTAAAACGACTTCATCCCCTTTTTCAACTTCGGTTACATTGGTAATATCAACAGCCATCATATTCATGTTTACAGTGCCGATTACGTCCAGCCGCTTTCCTCTTATCAAAACTTTTCCGGTATTGCTTAACGAACGACTAAACCCTGAAGAATAGCCTACAGGAATAATAGCGACATGTGTTGTTTTATTTGTGAAAAAAGATGTTCCATAGCCAATAAAGTTTCCTGGTTTCACTGATTTAACATCCATTACCCTGGTTTTCCACGAAACAATTCTTTTTAGAGGGTTTTGATAACTTTTTTGCTTGGTCAAGTAATGTACCATTATTTCTTCGGTCGGGAAAAAACCATATTGAAGAATTCCCACTCTTACGAGATTATAGCGTGTTCTAGGATAACGAATAGTCGCTGCGGAACTTGCCATGTGAATCAGTGGAACCTTCCATTCATTATTTTGAAAAAAATGAATAATTCGTTTAAATCTTTTTTGCTGCTCGGTGATGCGTTTGTAATTAGCAATGCTTTCAGCACCTGCAAGGTGTGTGCATAATCCCTTTATTTTTAAGTGCGTATAGTTATTTTTTAGTAACTGAAACAATGTTTTTAAATCTCTTTGCTCAAACCCGGTGCGGTTCATCCCTGTTTCTACTTCTATGTGTATGCAGGCTGGTTTTCCTAATTTTTGAGCGGCATTTATTGCTGCCTGTAACCGGTCTTGCTCAAAAACATAAAATTCAATATCATTTTCAATCGCCCATTCTAGCTGTTGATTGTCGATCATACCCATAATCACAATGGTAGTGTCTTTCTTAGGCAATGCATCCAAAACGGCAGATGCTTCTCCAGCATCAGATACACTGAAATGCCGAACACCATATTTATAGGCTAGCGGACAGTAGGTATCAATACCATGGCCATAGGCATTTCCTTTAACAACAGAAGAAAACACTACATTTTCACCAATTAAGTTTCGAATAAAATGCAAGTTGTTTTCAATGGCAGATTCAGAAATTTCTATGTAGGAAGTAGACATCAAGGTTTTAAAATTTCGTTTATGATCGTGTAAAACATGGAAACTCCTGTTGGGGTAATATCATCTGGAAAATCATAATCCGGATTGTGTAGTGCTGGAGTATTTTTACCGGCCCCAATACCAAACATTGCTCCTTTGAATTGTTGTGTAAAAAGCCCAAAATCTTCCCCCCACTTGAATGGTACTTTTGTTTCGGTAATGCTTAGTTCGTTCAGTTTGGCTGCTTGTTTGATAGCATTGACTGCTTCAGGGTCATTATGGTTAGCATGGAAAACCTGTATCCATGAAATCTCAGGTTTCAGGCAATATTGTTCACCTTTTTCTTGTATAAATTTTTCCAATGACTCACATTTCTCGTTCATTAGAGTAGTTGACCAGCTTCGGATTGTTAAATGTACCTCACCGTAGCCAGCGGAAATACCATATGCCTGTTCTCCTAATGTTCCATATATGGGTGTTGCAAGAAAAAAGTCCGGGGAATCAGGTTGGTTATGCGTGTGTTTTTCAGCGTACTGTAAAATTTCTGCTATAGCCAAGGCAGGATTGCAACCAAACTCAGGCTCAGCAGCATGAGCCGTTTTGCCATGCAATTTTATAACAATACTTTTAACATTAGCGGTAAACTCATTTTCTTTAACTATAACTTCATGTGTTCCAATACCAGGTAAATTGTGCAGTGCAAACACATAGTCAATATGATTTTTTTCAAACTGTGGGTCAGATAATACTGCCTGAGCACCTAAACCGTTTTCTTCTGCGGGCTGAAAAAGTAGCATCACTTTTCCTTGTTTGATTGGCTTTTCGGTCAACCGAATAGCTAAACCGAGTAATATAGTGGTGTGCCCGTCATGCCCACATTTATGAGAAATGCCGTCAATTTTTGAGCGGTGTTTAAACGTATTGATTTCATGAATAGGTAAGGCATCGATATCGCCCCGTATCATAATCGTAGCGCCCGAGATTCCGCTATCAAATATTGCTAATAAGCCTGTTTCAGCAATTTTAATGAAGTCGGCTTTGGTATGTGTTTTCAAAAATTCAATAATGCTCTTTTGCGTGGTATATTCCTGCCCTGAAATTTCGGGGTGAGCGTGCAGTTGCCTTCTAGTTCCTTTTAATAATTCTATGGTTTGCTCTTCCATCATGTCCTTTTTATGTTTTGAACAAGAATAAATGTCACGGCCGAAACTGTGATACCATAAAAATTGGCATCTAGCTTAAAGGGTAAATTTACCCCAGAAAGAATAAGAGCAAGGGTGGTACTTCCTCCTAAAATCATAGCGGCTAATGCAGCAGTTGGAGAGGGCTTTTTGCAAACCAGCGTACCAATAACGGGGACCAATAACCCTGAGACCATAAAGGCATAAGAGTAAAGCATCAGGTCTAATACACTTTGCATCACGGTGGCCAGACCGATGGCAACAACTCCTATTGCCAAAGTAATTAATTGTGATTGACGAATTGGGTTTTTCCTCTCCCCTTTCCTGAAAAAATTGAGTACGTCTGTTATAAGATTACCAGATGCTGCCATCAGGCAACTATCTGCTGTGGACATAATAGCCGAAAAGTATGCAGACATCATCAAACCCATTAAGCCGATAGGCAAAATATTGGATAAAAGTAGAGGTAAGCCCAGCTCTGCATCTAATTTTACACCGGGGGTAAAGCCTAATTCAGCAAACATGCCTTGTTCAAATGCCACGCGGGCAAACAGCCCCAAAGCCACTCCCATAAAGGCCATCACCGGCCATTCAAAAAGCCCGGCAACACGCCAAGCTTTTTTTGCAGTGTCAGCATCTTTACAGGCATATATTCGTTGGTAAAGTGTCATGCCCACAAACCAAATCGGCACAATGGTTATCAGCCAGTTAAAGAATTGGGTGAAGGTTATATTTGTCAGCGAAAGCATTTCTGAAGGAATGCTGCTTTGAATGCTTTCCCAACCACCAATTTTAACATAACTGATGGGTATCCCGATAAATATCAACCCAACCATCAAAATAATCCATTGGATGGTATCGGTATAAATTACTGCTTTAATACCACCGATCACAGTATAAACCACTGCGATTACGCCCATGATGAGTGCTGCATTTTGTATGCTAATAGTAGGAAACGTAGCAGAGGCGAGCTTTGCACCGGCCAATATTTGAGAACTGGTAAACCCTATATATCCGATAAGAGAGATAACACCAGCAACCATGGCCACCTTAGTGTTGTAATGAAAAGACAATGTTTCGGGAAAGGTCAAGAAGCGGTGTTTCTTTGCAATAGGGTAAACCTTTGGAATAAGTATAACGGCACTTAACCAAGCACCAATTAAACCTGTAAATAACATCCAGCTTCCTGATAGCCCCATGGCAAACCCGAGCCCTCCGAGCCCTATTGAGAAGCCACCACCAACATCTGTAGCCACTACAGAAAGTCCAATATGTCCTGCCGACATGGAACGCCCCCCCACAAAGTAATCCTCATTGGATTTGTTGCGCCGAAGGAAATAGAACCCTATGCCCAACATGAACAATAGGTATAAAACAAATATGGACAAATCAATTATATGAATACCCATGTTATTTCTTTAGTCTCATTTCAAGGTATGGATTGGTAAACCCCATTTTTTCATATAGAAATTTAGCAGGGTTGTCGGCTTCCACATGCAGGGCTATATCTCCCTTGGCGTATTCAATCGCTTTGGTCATCAACTTTTTGCCAAGCCCTTCGCCCCGGTGATTTTTATGTGTTGCGATGTACACTAAAATATTTTCAGGTATATAACCGCCCATGCCAGTTTGATTCATCACAACTACTCCTTTAATTTTATTATCTTCCTTTAAAAACATGGTAAAACCTCCAAAGGAGCTAAACTCTTTGACAGAATAGTCTATCGCTTTACGAATATCTTTTTTGGGATCTCCATATTGTTCGAGATTATTGTACAGAAAATCAATTACTTCTTTTTTTTCAGGTTCTGTGGGCTTGTTTACAGCGTCAAATATTTTCGTTTCGAGCATAATTAAATTTGTTTGCCACCATTTTAGCAAAGTTTTTGAGAACTCCAAGTTTTTCTTATAAATTGTAAGACAGCCAACAATATAGTATGCGTATTACATATTCTCTAAATGCAGTTGAATAATTAGGACGGTTAGACTTATATCTGCTTTAATCAGATGTTATCAGATATTTTGTCTTTTTTCTGGTTTGACCTCAATTAAATCGTCGATTTTCATCAAATTTTGCAAAATATATTCAAAATCATGTTGTTTTCTATTATGCTTCATTCAAAAAGTATACATATTTGTATAAAATATAAATTAAAAGTATACAAATACATATATTTAATTAATTTAAAAACTTTTGCCCTTATTAATTGCAACCAAATTAAAAAATGGCAGAGGATTTGACAGGAACAAGCTATTACAGGTAATTCGTTTTATTAATCAATTCCTAAATCATTCGTAAAGGAATGGTGTAGCTCAACCTCGCTTACTGGAACACCTATTCTATCTTCAATTATTCCGCATATTATGCGTTCAACTTCATATTTACTCGAAATATTTTCGATTGAAATTAATTCGTCATAATTCATAGAGGTTACCCAATCTGTAAATTTTCTCAATGTATTATCTGTGATGGGGCCAGTTCGATTAAACACTCTAAAACCTAAAAATTTAACTTCCTTTTTCAAAGTTTTGTCTAAATCCAAATCAACCAAATCAGGAATTTTAAGCCCAATATTATTTTCTAATTGAGCCCAGTCATTCATTAAATCGGTTTTGCTTAATAAGTCAGATAATTTAGTATTCGGTGTAATATCCGGCTTTTCATTCCCAAATAGCTCAAACGCTTTTCTAACACGATAGAAGACTATTTGTGATAAACATTTTTCGTTTGGTTTAACTTTTATAATTTCAAATACAGCATCAGCCATATCTTGAACAGAACAAATTAGTTCACATTCAGCGGCAGGAATTGAAATTCCAAATGTATCTTCTATTGTTACTATTAATTCTACTGAATCTAATCCCATATCTGATTTTTTAAATATTTACCAGTGATTTATCCACCCCACAAACCCACCAATTTCATCAAATTTTGCAAAATTGATTCAAAAAATCCCTATTTTTCCTCCTCTGGAACCAAAATATAGAGGTCTTCGTCAGGTCTTTTCATGAAATACTTTTCGCGGGCGAATTTTTCCAATTGGGAATAGTCTGTAAGTAGTTCTTCCCGCTCTTGGTGTACTTCCTTGATCTTTTCGGCGTAGTATTGCCGCTGTTTTTTAAGTGTGGATAATTTTCTCCCCCGTTGCCATTGGGTTACCAGGTCCGTGGAATTAAAGAATAGCATCCATATAAGTGCTACAACGCCTACTATGAAGTAAAAATTTCTGAAAAATTTTGGCAATTTTTTTAACATAATCTACTTACTTACAGGTACTTGCTTTAATATTTGGTCAATTATATCTAGCGTGTTTATCTCATCAGCCTCCGCCTCATAATTGAGCATGATACGGTGGTTGAGTATATCTGGCGCCACATCTTTGATATCTTCAGGCAGCACATAATCGCGTCCATCCATATATGCCATGGCTTTTGCAGCCAAATTGAGATTAATCGTGGCCCTTGGTGAAGCCCCAAACTGAATATACCTGCTGGCCTCTTTTAAGCCAACTTCTTTAGGGTACCTCGTGGCGAATATAAGATCAACAATATAATTCTCTATGGATTGAGAAACATTAACTTGATTAATATGATCCCTTATTTTAAATATGTCCTCTTTATGTAAGATTGTATCAACTTTTACATCAAACGAAAGATTTGACATCCTTCGCATTACTTCGCGTTCTTCCTCTTTAGTAGGATAGTCCACAAATACCTTCATCATGAACCTGTCAACCTGTGCTTCAGGCAACGGATAAGTACCCTCTTGATCTACTGGGTTTTGTGTGGCTAATACCAAGAAAGGGCGGTCCAACTTAAATGTCTCTTGACCAATGGTAACTTGTTTTTCTTGCATGGACTCCAGTAAGGCTGCTTGTACCTTCGCCGGAGATCGGTTAATTTCATCGGCCAATATAATATTTGAAAAGATAGGCCCCTTTTTTACCTCAAAAACTGATTTTTGTTGATTATAAATCATGGTACCGATCAAATCAGCAGGCAATAGGTCTGGTGTAAATTGAATCCGTTGAAAATCCAAGTCCAAAACATCGGATAATGTATTGATGGTCAGCGTTTTGGCAAGGCCTGGAACTCCTTCTAACAATACATGGCCTTGTGTAAATAACCCAATAAGTAGTCGGTTCAATAGGTTTTTTTGACCTACTACCACTTTGCCTACCTCTTCAAAAACTTGATTTATTTTGATATGAAAATCTTCTTGTTGCTCTACAATCGGCGATTCATCATGTTGTTCCATGTATACGAATTTTTTTCAAATTTAATGAAATCTCAGGCTTAGCGCAAACTTAAATATCATACAATGAAAATTTTTCCATAAACAAAAGTGGCACTATTAAGCTCATACTGTTTACTCATGAATAGCCTCCACCGAATCAATCTCTGGTGCTACTTTCTTAATCGATTCTTCAATGCCTGATTTAAACGTCATAGCTGACATAGGGCAGCTGCTACAAGCCCCGAGTAGCTCAACCTTGACTTTACGATCTTCCGTAACCTCAATGAGCTTAACATCCCCTCCATCAGCCTGCAGGTAGGGTCTAATTTTTTCTAGCGCTTGATTTACTTTTTGTAATAGCGTATCCATTATTTACTACTCACCTCTTTAATATAATAACGTTATTTAAGGTAAAATGGTTTCATTTTATGCAATTTACATCAAAAAAATGATAAATCTACTTGGCGGGCATAATGTTGCCACAATTTTTGCAAGTTCGCAGGTCTTCATTATCATTGAAACGATTCATAATTGGTGGCAATTGCTCTACAATATCGGTTAGGGTTAAATACTCTTCGTGAAGTTTCTCGTTACAATGCTCGCAGAACCACATAAAGCCATCTTTTTCATTATGTTTGCGGTATATTTCCAATACCAACCCGACCGAATTGGCCTCTCGCTGTGGGGAATGAGGCACTTGAGGTGGCAGCAAAAAGATTTCCCCTTCATTAATAGGAATATCTTTTGGCACACCATTATCCATAATTTTTAGCACCATATTACCTTCCAATTGATAAAAAAACTCCTCGGTCTCGTTATAATGATAATCCGATCGAGCATTTGGCCCCCCAACTACCATCACAATAAAATCATCATTTTTAAGATATACCTGCTTATTACCAACAGGGGGCTTAAGTAAGTGTTTGTTTTCTTCAATCCAAGCTTTAAAATTAAATGGAGCAAGCATATTTTTTAATTAATTGTTTTCTTTGGCTTAAGTTTTATCTATCAGGTAAGGTTTACTTATTTTTTTTATATAAAATGTGAAACCTTTTGTATCAAATTATTACTAATCTATAAAATATTCTATAATTCCATCATCTAAATTAATAATTTATTGCTAAATTCAAAACGGGTATTTTAATTGAAGGAAGAAGGTTACTTGTAGACAATTAGTTAAAAATAAATTATATAACCGGATAAATTGGAGATACAGGATAGTAAAATTATTGCAATAATTACGAGTGGTGATAGTAAGCAAATGGACAAGGTATTTGCCTATCTTTATGAAAAACACTATTTAAAAGCTACTGGTTTCATCCTTTCTAATAATGGAACGGAAGAAGATGCGGCTGATGTGTTTCAAGATGCCATAGTAGTATTGTATGAACAAATTAAGAAAGGACGGTTTAAAGGGAATAGTACACTAAAAACCTATTTATTTAGTATTGTAAGATATCAATGGCTTAACAAGTTAAAAAGCAAAAAACCGAGTACACCAATCGAAGAGAAATATGATTTTGCAGATGAGGCTGATACACAGGAGCTTAAAAAATCTGAAGATATTAAAAGGGTCCTGGCCATAATTGATAGAATGGATGACACGTGTAGTAATGTGTTAAAGTCCTATTATTTAAAAGGTCATCGAATGCAAGAAATCCAGGAGCAATTTAACCTGGGAAGTGAGCAAGCAGCCAAAAACAAGAAGTATAGATGCATGAAAAAATTAATGGAGTTAATTAAAAAGGAAAGCACTTGGAAGAAAGTTTAGAAAATATTGAATACTTCGAGAAGTACTTCGAGGGAAAAATGACCTCTGAAGAAAAGGCTGCATTCGAAGCAAAATTGAGTGTAAATAGTGATTTAGAAGAGGACTGGCAAACATTTAACACTGCAATTAATGGCTTGGAGTTACATGAGGTTAAAAAAAAATTGAAGTTAATCCATGAACAACAGCAGTATAAGGGAAAGCAGGTGTTCTTCACACCTCGAAAGCTGTTGGTAGCGGCAAGTTTCTCGATTTTAGCGGTTTGTTTGAGTTGGTTATTTCTAATTCAGTTTTCCGAAAAGGACATCTATCAAAGCTATTTTGAGCCATACCCTAGTATCTACGTGCTTCGTGATCGTTCATCGTCTCCATTTCAAAATGCTATGGAGTATTATTCAAAAGAGGAATATACAACTGTGATTAGTTATTTGGAGAAAATTACACCAAGCGATGAAAATTATAATAAGGCACGGTTTTATTTAGGGGTATCTTTGCTTGCGGCAGGGCAGACAACCAAATCGATAGAAGTACTCAACTGGGTGCAAAATACCGACACGGCCTATGCACAACTTGCCAAGTGGTATTTAGGTTTGGCTTATATTAAGGAAGATAACGTGGCGTTGGCCCAAAAAGCATTTAGCTCGATCGAGCCAGGTGACTATAACTACAAAGAGGCTGCGCAAATTTTGGAGGAATTGAAGCAAATTAAGTAAGTTTTTTGGCTCCCAACCATTATTTTTCAATGAATTTTGCAAAATATATTGAAAGCATATTTTTTGGTATAATGGACAAAAATCAGGCTTCTAAAAAGTGAAGTTGTTTTAATGGACAAAAATCAGGCTAAGAAAAGTACAATAATAAATAAGAAGTTAAGG
>JAUIFR010000113.1 GCA_030430325.1 Bacteroidia bacterium
AAGATAAAGCAGATGGACACACACAATATAAACTTCTAAAAAAAGAAGTAAGTGGTGATGATGTAACCTTTACGATTGAGTCCAGAATGCTGGACAAAAAAGGCAACGAGACTTATACCAATACGTTTGAGGCTTATTGTAAGGATGGTAAATTTAGTTTTGATATGGCCTTTAAAATAAACGGGGAGTCCATGCAAGCCTATCAAAATATGGATGTAGATGTAGATGCCTCCTCTTTCGAAATCCCATCAATGGAGACACCTCCAGGAACAAAACTAGAAGATGGCACGCTAAAGCTAAGCATAGGAGGTGGTGGTATAAGTATGTTTCAGATGAATGTCCTGGTGCATGATCGTAAAATTGAGCAGAAAGAGACACTCCAAACTGCTGCAGGTGAATTCGAGTGCCTAGTGCTACATCAAAAAGTCCATACCAAAATGGTAGTGAAGGTTGACGCAAGCTCTAAGGAATGGTATGCACCCGAAATTGGCATGATTCGTTCTGAATCTTATAATAATAAGGGTAAATTATTGGGCTATAGCGAGCTGACTAAATTCGATCCCTAATTATTAGGTATCTTTATTAAGGTGAACCATTTATAATATACAAAAGGTTCTGTGCAATCTCCATCATAATTTAAAGAATATTTATTAATTTCGCTGTTGATTGACACAGTTTGGTTATCATGGAGAAAAGAAAAGACATAAAAACCCTAATTTTACAGTTTGAGCAGGTACTCATGGCTGGTGAAAAGTGGTTGTTCTCCATTGAAGAGCTATTGCAAATTTCCTCCTATTATGTGCAGGAAAATAACAAATCATTGGCCCTTAAAACAATTCGATATGGGCTTTCGTATCATGCATACTCGGTAGAATTATGGCAGGAAAAAATTCATATCCTTTCATTCTTCCAGGATTTTAACCGAGCCAAAGCAACCATTATAGAAGCATTAAACTTATTTCCACTAGACACTGATATTCTCATTCAAAAAGCCATTTTATGGATTGACACAGGTCAATTTGATGCTGGTAAAATTATTCTTGAAGACTTGCAATCGCGCACTCAAAATAATGAAGAAGTGCTCTTTCAGCTCGGAAATGTTGCCCTTTTGGAAGCCAAAATGGATACTGCTATCACCTTTTACAAACAAGCTATTGAAATTAATATCGACCATCAAGCTGCATTTAGAGAACTTATATTTATTTTAGAGGAAAATAAAAAGTTGGGGGAAGAGCTCATTTTTTTCGAAGAACTACTAGATCAAAACTATTATTCATATAGGCATTGGTATTGCTTAGGCTATGTTTATGAGCACTTGAGCAGTTACAAAAAGGCATTGCAAGCTTTTGACTATTGCTATGCCCTTAATGATCAATATGAAAAAGTATGGTACAGAATGGGCAACTGCTACCAGATGCTCAAAAAACCTGAACAGGCTATTAAATCATTCAAAATTGCATTAAGTGCTGAAGGGCCACGTATTGCCACCTACAATGCACTCGCTAATATCTTTGAGTTGCAAGATGAATTTGGACTCGCCATCAAATATTACAGTAAATCACTAAAACTAAATCCTACCCAAACAGATGTTTCCTATTGTATTGGTCAATGCTTGTCCGAACAAGAGAAATGGCTCGAAGCCATTCATTATTTTAATAATGTGCTAAAGCTAGAACCCGACTATGCCCTTGCTTGGCAGGCCATTGCTTTGGCAGAATATCAATTAGGAAATATCAACTCAAGTATTGATGCTTGGGAGGAAGCATGTATGCTTAATCCGACAGAGATTGACAATTGGCTAAATTGGTCAACTATTTACTTTGATTTAAAAGATTATGATCAAGCATCTACTCTAATTAATAGAGGGTTACAAGAGTGTGAAGCCGAATGGGAAATGGCCTTATTATATTACAGAAATACGGTATATCTATATAGTGCAGGCAGATACCAAGAAGCCATTACTAATTTAGAATTAGCACTTAGCTTAGATTTTGAACTACATAGTGAATTATTTGACTTCTTCCCTACTCTGACAACACATAACTTATTATTAAATATAATTAACCAGTATCGAACAAAATAGCAATTAACTTACTATAAACCATGTATTCGAATTATACATTAAATAATATACCTGAGCGCACAAAAAAACCAAGAGAAATAGGATGGACCATGGCCATGGATAAAGGCATGAGCCTACGCGAAGTTGAAGATTTTATTGAAGTTTGTGGGCCATTTGTAGATATCGTTAAGCTTGGTTGGGCCACCTCATTCGTAACGCCAAACCTCAAAGACAAAATCGCCTTATATAAGTCAGCCAATATTCCTGTTTATTTTGGTGGCACGCTTTTTGAAGCCTTTGTTATTAGAGGCCAGTTTGATGATTATCGTGCAACACTTGACAAGTTTAATATGGAGTATGCTGAGGTTTCAGATGGCTCCATTGAACTTAATCATGAACTTAAATGTGAGTTTATAAGTACCTTGTCAAAACAAGTTACTGTACTTTCGGAGGTTGGCTCGAAAGATGCGGAAAAAATTATTCCACCCTATAAATGGATCCAATTAATGCAAGCAGAGCTATCGGCAGGCTCTTGGAAAGTTATTGGAGAAGCACGTGAGGGTGGAAATGTTGGTCTATTTCGATCAACAGGGGAAGTACGTTCCGGACTTGTTGAAGAAATTTTAACCAAAGTACCGTTTGAAAAAATCATTTGGGAGGCTCCACAAAAGGCTCAACAAGTTTGGTTTATTAAACTACTTGGTGCAAATGTAAATTTAGGGAATATTGCTCCAAACGAAGTGATTCCATTAGAAACCATAAGGTTAGGCCTCCGTGGTGACACCTTCAACCATTTCATTAACCAACATGATCTACTCAGTTTATTAGACAAATAGTGCGTACGATATGAAAGTAAAACTTAATTCAATCACCCTTTTTGTAGTATTAGTAGCACTCGTGGGTATATTTTTTATTACAAAATGGTTGAAAACGGATCGAACCGAACGAAATTTTGACGTCATGGCATTTCAGGTAGATTCTGCTCAAATCAGCACCATTAAAATTAAAGCTGTGGGGCAATCAAGCATTATGGAATTAATTAAAACTGGGAATGGATGGAAAGTGAAAAATGAACAAATTGAAGTGCCAGCTGATCCAGAAGCTATCAACCGTTTAATCCAGCAAATCTTACAAATCAAGCCTAAATATCTTGTCACCAAAGATAAAAGTAAATGGGAAGAATGTTTAGTAACAGATTCTACTGCAACAGCATTACAAATTCTAGAAAACGGTAAAGTCAGCTTGGATATATTAGTAGGAAAGCAAAACTTTAATCCACAAGCACGCAGCATCACCACATTTATCCGATCTATGGATCAAGATGAGGTATATGCTATCGATGGCGGAATCGGTATGAGTATAAATCGTGGTATAAATGACTGGAGAGTAACCAAATTCACTCAATTTAACGCTAGTTCTGTCCATAAAATTGATTTAAATGGTAGTAATGTATTGGTAAGGCAAGATAGTATATGGTTTCACGGTGATCAACCAGTGGAAGATAGCCTTGTTACGAATTATTTAACAAGTATTGCTTCCTTATCAAGTCGCTCTTTTATGTATGGTAAAAAGCCCGAAAACAAATATAAATTAGCCACCATACAGTTATCAGGTGAACAAATGCAGCCAGTTACACTAAGTAGATATTTTGTTAAAGATCAATATGTTGTACATTCAACGGATAATATGGCCGAATTTTTCAATGATTCAACTATTGCTAGGAAAGTATTCATTGAGTTTCCCTTTATTCAAGAAAAGATTAATTAAATATGGAAAAAATAAAAGAAATAAAAGCGCGCCAAATTTTAGATTCGAGGGGTAACCCAACTGTAGAAGTTGATGTTTTTACAGATAGCGGAGCCTTCGGAAGGGCGGCTGTACCATCCGGAGCCTCTACAGGTAAGTATGAAGCAGTTGAGTTGCGTGATCATGATAAGGCTAAGTTCCACGGACTTGGCGTATTAAAAGCCGTTAATAATGTTAATGAAATAATTCGGAAAAACTTGATTGGCTGGGATGTGATGGACCAGCGTGAAATTGATTATCATTTAATTGATTTAGATGGTACGGTAAACAAGGAAAATTTAGGTGCTAATGCCATATTGGGAGTCTCTTTAGCCGTAGCAAAAGCTGCAGCTAATTTTCAGCGCATGCCCTTGTACAGATACATTGGCGGGGTACATGCCCATGTTCTGCCCATACCCATGATGAACATCTTAAATGGCGGCAGCCATGCAGATAACTCTGTTGATTTTCAGGAATTTATGGTTGTTCCCGTCAAAGCCATAACATTTTCTGAGGCCCTGCGAATGGGTACGGAAGTTTTCCATGAATTAAGAAAAGTATTGAAAGAAGAAGGTCACTCTACTAATGTAGGTGATGAGGGAGGCTTTGCTCCTAGCCTTAAATCAAATAAACATGCCATTGAGGTCATCTTACAAGCCATCGAGCGAACACCTTATAAGCCAGGGGAAGATATTTATATTGCTATCGACGCTGCAAGTTCTGAATTTTACGAAAAGGCTACTGGAAACTATATCTTTAAAAAATCGACTGGTGATCAATTATCTTCAAGTGATATGGTAAGTTACTGGGAGGATTGGGTAAAGCAGTACCCAATATGCTCCATTGAAGATGCCATGCATGAAGATGACTGGGAAGGTTGGCAAAAACTCACTCAGTCTATTGGAGGACGCATTCAACTTGTAGGTGATGACCTATTTGTTACTAACACGGATCGCCTAAAAGCAGGAATCGATAAAGGTGTAGCAAATGCCATTCTTGTTAAGGTCAACCAAATAGGCACACTGACTGAAACGATTGAGGCTGTATCACTCGCCAATCAATATGCCTATAAAAGTGTCATTTCGCATCGGTCTGGCGAAACAGAAGACTCCTTCATTGCCGACTTGGCCGTTGCAATGAATACAGGTCAGATTAAAACAGGATCAGCTTCGCGGAGTGATCGAATGGCGAAATACAATCAATTATTGAGAATTGAAGAAGAACTTGGCCAAGCGAGTAGATATGGTGGAGATGTGATTAGTTACCAGCAGCACACGGCTTATAATGTGGTTTATTAAAAATTGAACAAATTTTGCAGAATTAGTTCAATACTATCAGTTTATTGAATGTATTTTGCTAATTTTATTCATATTTTAACTTTATATATTTGGTAAATAATGGCTTGTGATTTTATTCTGACATTTTTTATTTGGTAATACTATTTTTAGCTGGAAGGCTTGGCTCTTGTTTTTTAAAGCTCTATTTAAGTTCTAAATTTATTTAACTTGCAAATTATTAGCGTTTTATTTTTGTTTTGTTTTTGATTGAAACCAGCTTGCTGGTTCACTGAAGACCTTTGAAATCTTTAGTTTTACTGAAGTAATTTTGCTAATTATGTTCATTTTAGGTAATTAATCTAGTAAAATGGTGTGAATATTATAGTATTTTTTTTATTTTTGGGGGTTGCCTGAAAATGGACAAGCCATTTCCAGGCCGGGCTCCAAAATGGTTCCGTCCTTTGGACCCAGCCGTAAACGGCTGGCATTTTGCATCCCTAACCCAAATTGTATTTTGCTAATATTATTTTTAACATATTTGAAATAATTTGTTACTAAAATCAAATATGTATCTTTCCAGATAGTTATGAATAATAGAATTTATTTTGCAGAATTAGTTCAATAATATCAATTTATTGAATGTATTTTGCTAATTTTATTCAAAATAATATTTAAAACCTAACCAAATTATTAGTTTATCAAATTGATTGAATGATGAAATACCCTCTATTACTCGTATTATTTGGCATGGTTTTAATGGGTTGTGAGCAAAAAACAAAAAAGCAAAAAATGGAATTAAAAAGTGGACAATGGAAGGGTGAACTTCTTACACAAAAGAAAAAAATCCCTTTCACATTGACCATCAATAAAAATGACTCTTCAGAAATCAGCGCACAATTAATTAATGCTGATGAGCAAATTCAGCTTGATCAAATCGTGCTTAAAGGAGATTCATTATTTATTCCGATGCATATTTTTGATGCTAAAATTGAAGCAAAGCTTGTTGAAGATAAGCTTATTGGATATTGGGTAAAAAATTATGTGGAAGATTATAAAATACCCTTTGAAGCTACTTTTGAGCAGCCTCGTTTCGAAGTAAACGTAAAACCATCCATTCAAATTGATGGTAAATGGGAAGTAAAATTTGCGAGTAAGGCAAATAAGAAATCAACAGCCATTGGTTTATTTTGGCAACAAGATCATAACATTACGGGGACTTTTATGACGCCCACAGGCGACTATCGGTACTTGGAAGGTGTTGTTGAAGATAGCATAATACGGCTGAGCACATTTGATGGTGAGCATGCCTATTTATTTGAGGCTAAAATGAATGCGGATGGCACATTAGCAGGTGATTTTTGGTCGGGTAAAAGCTGGCATGACACCTGGGTTGCTGAGCGTAACGATACGATTTCATTACCCGATCCCCTTAAACTTACATTCATGCAGGATGGCTACGAAAGCATTGATTTTGCCTTTCCAAATTTACAAGGAGATACCATTCGCTTGTCTGATCCACAGTTTGAGAACAAGGTCGTGATTCTTCAAATATTAGGAACATGGTGCCCAAATTGCATGGACGAAACTAAGTTTTATGCTGATTGGTATCAGCAGAACAAAAACCAAGGTGTGGAAATCATCGGTTTGGCCTTCGAAAAAAAGGCTGATTTGAAGTATGCTGCTCAGCGCGTGCGCGTGACAAAAGAAAAACTTGGTGCTGATTATGAGTTTTTAATCGTAGGTAAAGCCGACAAGAATACCACCTCTAATGCGCTCCCCATGCTCAACCATGTGATGTCCTTCCCTACTTCCATTTTTATCGACCGGAAGGGACAAGTACGCAGGATTCATACGGGATTTGCAGGACCTGGAACTGGCGCCTATTTTAAGGAGTATAAGCAAGAGTTTGAGCAATTTATGGAGGAGCTACTAAATGAGTAACAATTCCTATTAGTTTCCCAAACTTTCATATCGCTGTATTTACCTAAAGTCTAATAATTAATTACACATAAAATAATTAAAATATCGGATATATTTTATTTTGGATTTTGTGGTATGCTTCACTATCTATTCTGCGATAAGGATATAAAATGCCAGCCGCTTGCGGCTGGGTCCCTTGGGACGGAACCATTTTGTAGCCTGGTCTTAGTCTCAAATTTATTTTGAGACTAAGAATCGCCCAAATAAAAATAAAAGTTAGCATAAAACACTATTTATCAATAATAAATATAATTATCCTAATTAAAACCAAAGCCATTCCCTCAAACATACTATAAAATATATATCAACAAAAATTATAAAAAAATAAACAAATGAACTGATAAAATCTCACAAAATTTAAAGTAAGAATAAATTTTAAATTTCCAAATATATACCTATTTACTAACCAGATTTATACTAACAATTATTTGTGTAATTAATAATTATAATCTATATAATGTTTAAATAATTTCCTAAAATTGGGTAACATTTTCTCTTGATTTGGTATTAATAAATAGATACCAATTCAGTCAAATATGAAATATTTCTTTTGCGTTTTATTTTTAGGGTTGTTTTGTTGTAAGCAAAAAAATGAAATTACTCCATTAAAACCATTCATAGGAACTTGGAATATAAATGAGGTGATGATGGACCAAACATTACAAAATGATTGGGTAGATACAAAACTTAGTGTCCTTCAGGAACATATGAATTCAGGCACGTATAAAATCCAACCTACATATAATGATAGGGTTTTTCCAGATAGTGGCAGCTGGACTTATATCACAGAAGATGACATCGTATTATTAAATGACACGAACTATGCTACTTTTAAAGTTCAAAATGACAAACTACATATAAAAATGGCATTACACAATCGTTTCTGTGAAACACCAAATATTAATAATGAGGATAGTGTAATTTTTTTACCTGTTGTTTGCCAATGGGATTTCAAATTCAAGAAGATTCATTAAAATCTCAATGTAATTTGCCAAATACATTCAATTATTCATCCTTTTTACGGCCTCTTCCATCAATCTTTGAATTTGTTCATGAGGAATTTTTATTATTACTGGCTTGCCGATAGCCTCGAGTAAAATAAATGCAATATGATCCGCTTCCTTTTTTTTATCGTAAAATAAAACATCCCATACTTCAGATAGTCCATGATTAAATCGTATAGGTAATTGATACTTTGCCAATAGATTTGAAATACGCTGAACCTGCTCATTAGTGATGCCCGTTCCCAACATTAAGGAGAGCTCAGCTGCAAGCCGCATCCCAATACTAATAGCCTGCCCATGGGTGTATTGATAGACACGTTCTATAGCATGGCCAAAGGTATGCCCAAAGTTTAGTATCTTTCTATTTCCTTTTTCTTTTATATCCTCTTGTACAATTTTCATTTTGTGCTCGATGCAGCAGGAAATAACCTCCGAAAGCATGCTTGCATCCTGATTAATTATTGGATCTGCACGCTGTTCTAGCAATTGCATTAAATGCTCATCCAAAATACAAGCATATTTAATGACCTCAGCCATACCGTCCAAATAATCAACCGTTGCTTGACTCTTAAGATAGTTTTGATCCACCCAAATAAAATGAGGTGCGGTAATCGTACCAATTAAATTTTTTGCCATGGCTGAATTGATACCGTTTTTGCCCCCCAAGCTAGCATCTACTTGGGCAAGCAATGTAGTAGGAATAAATCCCACCTTTATTCCTCTGAGTAAGATGGCTCCTAAAAACCCCGTAAAGTCGGTAACGGTACCTCCACCCACACCTACAAGCATGGTCCCTCTATCCATAAGCATACTGAGCAGCTTTTCGGCATAAATTTGAGTATTTTCCCAAGTTTTTAATGATTCTCCAGCGGCAAGATATAGTTTTTGATGGTTGGGGAATAGCTCTTTACAATTGGGCAGCTTATCATCGACTAAAAAAATAGTCTGTTGTTTAGCAACTAATCTATCAAGTACATTTTGGGGGTGATTCAACCAAATTTGTGTTGATTTTGGATGAATTGACTCCTGAAAAACCCATACTTGTTTATGCATTGTGATGCTTTATTTTCATTATTGTCCGAGGCAATTTCTTGGATTATTATTTATGTTTTTTATTTGAAGTTTAACATTTTTACAAAATTATACTTTTCTAATAATTATAGTTTTCTTATTGTATTATTTTGACTTAGTTTTAGTTTATTTTATTTCTAGTTTTTGCTAGATTTTTTTTAGCAATACAAACCATTAAACTATTTTTTAATTAATTTTAAACTTTTTTTGCTAATTATGTTCAACTATCAAGTTTTTTTGTTTTTGGGAGTTGCAGAGAAATGAATAAATCATTTCTCTGCCGGGCTGCTTTTGGGTTCCGTCCTACGGACCCAACCGCAAGCGGTTGGCCAACACATCCCTAACTCAATTTGTACTTTTCAAATATTATTTAGTATTATTTGCTATTCATCTCTAGGTAATCTTCCATAATTTAGTTGCTTCCTATTTAGAACCTGGCATATTGTTTTATTCAAAACTTTTAACTCTCATTAAATAAAACAATTCAGCATAATTTTAAAATTTTTAGCTGACAACAGTGATCTATTTTAGCAAAAATAAGTCATCAACCCCGATTTTTTGAGCAGCAATGAATCCTTCTCCATGTTTTACACCAATCTTATGGCCCATCACCTTCGATCTGGCCTGAATAAATTCCAAAAATTCAGGTGAAGAAATAAATGTCTCTGTCTCGGTGCTTTCTGGATTATAAAACTGTGATTTAAAACACTTAATTGCCTTAAGTTTTTTAGCCCAGTAGTCACTTACATCAACTACAAAATCAGGTTCAATATAATTATTTTGAATGAAATGATACAATGCTCTAGGACGATGTGGCGCCAAATTTTTCGCTTTATGCTTAGTAACAAGCTTAGCCAACCCCGCCATAAAACACGCCTGCTTCACAACCTCTGCTGCGCGACCATGATCTGGGTGCCTGTCAGAAGGTGCGTTGGTTAGAACCACCTCTGGTTGGAAAAATCGAATGCTCTTGACTACTTCCAATTGATGCGCCTGATCATTCGTAAAATAAGCATCTTTAAAGCCCAAGTTTTGCCTGATCTGAATACCCATAACTTTAGAAGCTTCTGCTGATTCCTTGAGTCGTACTTCCGGGGTTCCACGAGTACCCATTTCCCCTTTCGTAAAGTCCACCACCCCTACTTTCTTGCCTTTTTTGATAAGGCTTATGATCGTACCAGCACATGACAACTCAGCATCATCGGGATGAGCTGCAAAAACTAAAACATCTAATTTCATACGTTTTTCTTACCTAATATAGATTCATTAAAGTTATTAAAATTACGTTTAAATTAGTATTTCTAATCAATTCTTTTTTAGCTTTACTTACATAATGCAATTTTGGTGCCAAATCAATCATTATTATTCAATATTATGACAACAGTAGAATTTGATGTATTAGATGAATTGTATTTTATTACTGGGTTTGACACATTACAGCAAAATACAAAGCAAACTTCGAACCACTTATCCGAAATATTATTTGGTTTGTATCAAAAAGGTTGGATCCGGTGCTATAAATCGCCAGATCAAGAAACTAAAATAAAAAGTCAAGAATATTTTGAATCCACCTGCAAATATTTGTATTTTTTGGCCTCCAAAAAGGGGTTACTCGCACATAACCGAAGTGAATAGGCGTGAAAAATAAGAAGGAAAAGGTAAAACATCATTCTCAGGGATATTATATAAGAAAAAGATTGCTTGCAAATAAGCCAGCAATTAGTGGGCTTACCGTTATTGTTATAGCCTTCATCATATCCGTATTAGGGTATATCATAATGCCCGACAGTACACCGGATTGTAATGATGGAGCCGTTCAAATCGGAAAAAAAACACCTGGTTTTGGTGTAAAATTACTTAGGATTCGAAATAATAAGCATGTCAAACAGGCCTCCTTTTTTAATAAAATGCTTTTTGGACAAGAAAGTCCATATATCATCGTGCCCATCACAAATTATAAAATTGATGGCTGGGAGATCCTCATTGCACCATATGGTAAAACACAAGCCGAGCGATACCAGTTAATTGATGTTGTAAAAGCATTGTATATTGGTGAACATCAAACACCAGGATTTGAACCAAACCAGAATGTTAAAATGGAAGGAAAGCAGGCCAAATATATTGATCTTGAAGGAAATACACATCAAATAAGCCAAAGTGATCTGATAAAGGAGTTTCAAGAAAATAATATCGAGTACCGTAATTATATTTTAGGTACTGACGGCTCAGGAAGAGACATGCTTAGCAGAATTTTATTCGGCACACGTATATCATTGGGTATTGGATTTGTGTCTGTGCTGATTTCCATGCTGTTAGGCATTACGCTTGGTGCCTTAGCTGGTTTTTTTGGGGGTAAAATTGATAATTTCATATTATGGTTTATGTCAGTGGTCTGGTCTATTCCAGGTATCATGTTAGTTATTGCGATAAGCTTGGCACTTCAAAGTAGAGGTGTTTGGGTGGCCTTTGTGGCAGTTGGGCTAACCATGTGGGTGGATGTCGCCAGAGTAGTTAGAGGCCAAATTAAGAGTATTAAAGAAAAAGCATACGTTGAGGCAGCCCGTTCCTTTGGTATAAAAAATATGAGAATAATTTACGCACATATTCTTCCAAATATAGTGGGTTCACTAATTGTAATTGCTACGGCCAACTTTGCCTCAGCGATTTTACTGGAAGCGGGACTTAGTTTTTTAGGATTGAGTGTACAGCCACCTACTCCATCTTGGGGCATCATGATTAAAGAAGGTTATTATGCCATGATTTCAGCTAATGGATGGCACTTAGTTGTATTTCCAGGAATGGCCATTTGTTTGATGGTATTATCTTTTAATTTGTTAGGGAATGGATTACGTGATGCTTTTGACCCAAGAACACTCCTAAAATAAGGCTA
>JAUIFR010000114.1 GCA_030430325.1 Bacteroidia bacterium
TTGTGTGGGTTGATAGTCATTCGATCGTATCATTTTGATCAATCCAAACGTATTATTTGCTAAATTTTTTAATCCATGCCTCGCTAACGATATGGCTCTGTTTTTTTGATCAAATAACTGACTCAGCGCTTCATTTTTAGCTTTTAGGCGCTGCATAAGCAGCTCATTACTTTCTTTTAATGATTTAATGGAATCATCTTTTTCATGTAAATCATTTTGGCGTTGCATCAAGGTGTTATTGAGTTGGTGTATGGCTGTGATATTGCTGGCAGCTGATAGAAAATGTGGCATAATGGCATCCAAAAACTTTATATCCTTAGGTGAAAAGGCATTTTCTTCTTCTTGCTGTTCAAAATAGAGTATGCCTGCTATTTTTTTATGGTTTACAATTGGATAGCAAAATACAGATTTTGGCTTGTATTTGAGCACGTATGGATCATACCGAAATTGAGGATCTTCTAAAACTTTATTCATCATAAGTGGTTCACTTTTCCGCATCACGTAATTAAGTACGGACAGCGGATGTTTTATTTTTGAACTTAAAAATTCAGATTTTCTGATTTTTATTTTACCACCAATTGCCTCGCCATGAATAAATAAAAGCCCATTTTTGTTTTCTATTAACAAGATCCTGCCCGCGTTTATGTGGTTGGTTAAGCCACGTAATAGATGCTCATATAATTCACTTTCTTTTTTGGTATTAGTAAGTTTACCACAAAATGTATATAATTCATCCAGAAATAATTGTTCGGAATTAGGTATATGGAACTCATGATTTTGTTCAGGTTTTGTTTGAAGTAAATGAGCATTCCTAGTTCTGATAAACTTTATGATGACATGCGCTCCCCAACCTTGATAGTTCTGAATGGCGCTGGTTAAATAAAACTTTGCCAATTCTTGGTTTTTATTTTCTAAGTAATAGTTTGCCGCACACTCTCTTGCTAAGCCCTCATCATTGATGTATTTATTCTTTTTAGCCAGTAAAATGGCTTTGTCATAATAGTTTCTACAAAGGTTTACTTGACCAAGCACACGCTCATATTCAGCTTTAACTAAAAAATATTTATGCTCATAATTCATAGGGGCGTGCAAACTCCAATGTTTCAATCGTTGCAGATAGCTTTTAAGCTTTTTGTGGGTAGTTTTTTGCTCATCACCTGCATAATCCTTAATTAGTGCCAACAAAATTAATGCACCAAAAAATGTGTATGTGGGTATAATAGGAGAAGCTAAATTACCTTTGATGAGCAAACGTGCTTTTCTGTAGTGATCCAGTGCATTTTGATATGCTTGTAACCTATAACACAGAATCATTTTATTCATATGATAGGACAGTATAGCCGTAGTGTCATTTGCTTTTTCATGTTGATGCAGCATTTTGGTTTCATTATAAGCCTGACCAATCAATTGCATGGGGTTTACAGCCGTACCCAGTAAATTTTGACATACTTGACGTGTGATGCTGCACCATTGTAGTATACCTTGCTGCTTGATTTGATTGAGTAAAAGTATTTGATTTCCAATTTTATGATTGAGTTCATTTAGGTTCTGACCAACATAATATCCTTGCAAGGCAATAATTGAATTAGCGAGTGCAGCGGATTCTAAATCACCTGTCTTTAGGCCATCTTCACAAGCTTGATTTAATGGCTCAAAGCAATCTTTCATATGGCTACACCAATGATTAACCATATAGTAGTAAACCAATAAAACACGCGCTCTATAGGGTTCTGAATGTTTGTTTTCAAGCATTTTTAGGGCTAATTTACCATATTTAATACCAGCTCCAATGTCTTGCCGAATACCACATAAGAAGGCCGCATAATTAGCGAAATAAATGGGCGATGCACCTGTATAACCGTGCCGTATGATTAATAGAATTTGTTTAAGTATTAAGAAAGGTAATAATTTTGGTGAAGCTACAAAGATAGCTAAATTCATGCTGAGCATTATACCCGCTGCTGCTTGCTGCTTGACATTAGTCATAGGTTTCAAGTCTTTTAATTTTTCTATAGACCTACCTTTGAGTGATAATTTAATCCTTAATAATGCCAACCAAATATGATATTTCTTGGGATTTTTTGGAAAATGAACACCTAATTTTTTAAGTATCAATAAGGCTAATTTGATCGATTCCAGCGGTTTATTTTGTGCTGTATAATAGTGTATTTTGGTTTGATATACTGGAACACGATCAAGCAGGCTTCGACTATGATGATGTATGACCTTTTCCCATCTTTCCATTTCGTCAAAGTTGCCGCACAAGAAGGCAGTTTCAGTGGCCTTGGTATATAAATGTAAGGTGAAGGCGTAATTAGATTCCCATGCATTTGCTTGTTGAAGCCTGATACTCAATGCATAGTATTTAGTTGCAGCATCAAAAGCAGCGGTTTCTTTTGCTTGGTTCCCTGCCATGAAATTAAACTGTATAACTTGTTCTATTTCATCTTTTGATGCTAATTCTAATGCGTTATTCCAATGATTAACGATATTGAATAAATTGTGAGCTGAAGAACTCTGCTGGGCTAGTTTTCGGGCAATTTGAAGATGAATTTGAGGTTTTACTTCTTGGGGAATAAGTTCAATAGCTGCTTGATGTATTTTGTCATGAATAAATTTGAATTTCAGGTTAATAGTTTTTTGTGGCTTGGCGGTATCAAGATTGATTTGTTTGTAATCATCATTGACGGGATGAACAAGCTCTTCTTTAACGGCAAGCCAAATATTTGAATATAATTCATGAAAGCTACGGTCAGTTATGGCCATCAAACTTTCCGTTTCAAAATTTAAACCAATACAGCCTGCTATAGAAATTATATCTTGGGATTGTTTTGGAAGTTTTCTTAATTTCCTTCCTAATAGGTCAATTACATTTTCAGATAATTCAATTTTTTTAATAGACTCGAGGTACCAAACCCATTTTTTTAGTATTGGGTCAATATAAAGTAATGATTGATCATAAATAGACTCCAAAAACTGATGAACAATAAATGGATTGCCCTGTGTTTTAAGAAAAGTGACTTCAGCCAGCGCTTTTATGTATTGTTTGGCACTGCTTAATAAGTCACTTATCAGTTCTATGACATCATTTAGTGTTAGGTTTTCGACGGGGATGTGAAAGGGTTCGATATGCTCTTGCCTTAACTCGTCAAATGTAATTTGTAATGGGTGATTGGCATTTATTTCAGTGTTTCTAATGGTACAAATAAGCAAAAAATGCTTATTTTCACTATCCACAACAATGTTTTTCAATAATTTTAGAGAGGCTTCATCAATCCATTGAATGTCGTCAATAAATAAAATGAGTGGGTGATCACTACTATTGAGAGCATTAAAAAGTTTTTTAAATATATAGGTGAAACGATGGAGCTCTTGATTGCCTTGCAGTATGGGAATCTCAGGTTGTTTGCCAATAATAAGTTCTAGGTCATTAATGACGTTGGTGAGTATTTTTCCCAAATTACCAACTGCTTCCTTAATTATTGAACGCCAATAATCTAATATAGCTTCATCTTCGGCAAGTAAATACGTAACAAAATCATTAAATGCTTGAATTAGAGCAGAGTACGGAATGTTTTTTGATGACTGATCAAACTTTCCTCTCAATAAAATACCATTTCGCTCCAAAATTGGCCAATGTATTTCATTCACTAAGATAGATTTACCTGTGCCTGAATTGCCTTCAATCAAGATCAATTTTTGGTCACTGTGCCCAATTTGATTTACTGCTTCCAGTAATGAAGAAATTTGACTAGATCTCCCGTATAATTTTTGAGGAAGTTTAAATGTTTCTGTAAAATCTTGTTGCGCAATTTCAAAATCATCTAATAATTGTCCTTTTTCGAGCCGATCCAAGCATAGTGATAAGTCATACTTAAGCCCAAAAGCGGACTGATATCTATCATCAGCATCTTTTTGTAGTAATTTATCTATGATCTTGGAGATTCTCTCTGGAATATCCAAATTAATTTTGGAGGCAGGCACAGGCTGCTTCGTAATGTGTAAATTAATGAGTTCTATGGGGTCTTCATGATAAAGTGGTAATTGCCCAGTTAGTAATTCATAAAAGGTAACACCAAGTGCGTAAAGGTCCGTTCTATGATCAATAAATCGATTAAGCTTGCCTGTTTGTTCTGGTGAGATATGCGTAATAGAGCCCTCCAAACGATTTGGTATACCTCCTTGTAGTTTTTTGATGGTAAGTTGAGAAGAACTATCAAAATCAATGATAGTAACATGATGCGTTTGGGGGTTAACCAAAATATTATTTCCATTTAGGTCTTTGTGGATTAAGTTATTTTGATGAATATTACCAATACAGTGTGCTATCCTAATGCCAATTTTTAGGAATTCTTTCAGATCAAAGTGCTTATTGAGGAAGTGCTCCTGTAGCGTGCTGGCATCAATATATTCCAACCATAGTGCTGGTTTTTTCTTAAAGGTGCCAAATTTTAATACTTTTCGAACACCTACGATATCTAAATCCTTTAAGTTGAGGTATTCATTGTTAAACCTGGTGTATTGGATGTGCGTGTCATCAACATGGTCAGTATATGTTTTTATTAGTATAGGCTGCGCAAACTCGTCTTTGAATTGTCCTAAATAGAGAACAGTATCATTGTTTTTATAAAATGTTTGATAGTTTTTACTCATTAAATTAAATACACCGTTGCACAAGCATAGTGAATCTTAAGCCCAAATTTCAATTTAATAAAAATTTAGTAATTGTTATTCTCTCGCTCCTACTTAATTCAACAAATTAATGTGCTTTTGGTTAAATTTTGCCTATCGAAGAATAGAAATTTCTTTTTTTTTGTATTAAATTAAACCTATAGTACGCTTACCTTACATTTTAGCTACTTTTTTTAAAATTTACATCAAAAATCTATAAAACAATTTTTAATAGGATCAAGTACTATTTATTACAAAATTGTAAATCGCTTAAATTAAAAAAAATAATGGTTGTAAAAATCAATAAAATTAGCTAAATATATTCATTTAATAATTAATATTTAATAAAATTAGCAAAATACATTCATTAAATATAATAAAGTTGAAAACCTGTTTAGGATCGTTTTATACATTTAAATGGAATAAATTTTCAAAAGATTCAAGCCTTGAATTTTAATTCTTTTGCTCATTCTATATTTTAGCATCATGAATTGCCATCAGCACATTTATAATATTGCCGAAATTTGTTATCAACAAGGTCTTCAGCATGTTGTTTTATCACCTGGCTCCAGATGTGCTCCATTAGTATTAGCATTTGCCAGGCATGAGCATTTATATGTTCGGACAGTCAGTGATGAGCGGTCAGCTGCCTTTGTAGCATTAGGGTTAGCGCAACAAACGAAAAAAGCAACAGTTTTGGTATGTACCTCAGGTACAGCATCATACAATTATGGTCCAGCAGTGGCAGAAGCCTATTTCCAAGGAATTCCATTATTAATTTTAACCGCCGATCGGCCACCAGAGTGGGTAGGTCAGCAAGACGGCCAAACTATTTTTCAATCAAATTTATATGGAGCTCATGTAAAAGCTAGTTATGCCTTATTGGCAGATAATAGTGAACATGCTCAATGGCACTGTGAGCGTACCATAAATACAGCCATTATAGAAACAAGTAAACCGCTCACTGGTCCAGTACATGTGAACATTCCGTTACGAGAACCACTATATCCATCGGGTTCTTCTGCGGTAGTGGAATATAAGCAAGATATTCAAATAATTAGTGCACCAAATACCCATAAGATTTTAACGGCCGAAGAAGTCTCTACTTTGCAGCATGATTGGCATCATTACCCTAAAAAACTAATCATTTGTGGTCAATTAAATAGGTCGATGCGTCTACTTAAGTACTTGGAAAAACTGTTTGGACAAGAGCAAGTTCCCATTGTTGCAGATGTTACTAGTAATTTGCATGAGCTTCCATTTATAATAAAGCACCATGATCTTTTTATGGCCGTTAAGCAAGCGGAGCATCTAAAAGGGCTGCAACCTGACTTAGTCATCTCAATTGGTAGTAATATTTTGTCAAAATCAATAAAATTATTTTTAAGAAAGTATCAAGCTAAAGCTCATTGGCATATTGAGGATGCACCTGTATTCCCGGATGTATTTCAACATATTTCGAAACACTATGAGGTAACGCCAGCCTATTTTTTTAAAGTATTACTTGCTCCACAAAAGCATACAAAAGTTCAAAAAAAGGAGCCTAGTAGTGCATCGATAGATTTTGAATCACCTATTAATCAAGATCTTGCTTCATTTAATGCTCAAATTTTACATAATTATACCTTGCAGTGGAAAAGCGCCAAAAAGCATGTTAAGGAAGTCAATCAATCGTTTTTCCCACAACCAAGTTTTAGTGATCTTGAAGCTTGTTATGAAGTATTAAATGTGCTGCCTGAAAAATCAATCCTACAAATTGGTAATAGCATGCCCGTGAGGTATGTTAATTTTTTGGGACTGAATGATAATCACAAGCATGTTGAAGTTTTTGCCAATCGAGGTACTAGTGGTATTGATGGAAGTATGAGCACGGCGGTTGGTGCTGCAAATGCTTCAGCAAATAGGCTGGTCGTACTAATCCTTGGGGATATGTCCTTCGTTTATGATCAAAATGGCTTATGGAATAACGACTTACCTAGCAATCTAAGAATTATTGTATTAAATAATCAAGGTGGGAATATTTTTAGAATGATTAAGGGACCTAATCAATTGCCCGAGCTTGAAACGTATTTTGAAACGGAAAATAAGGCCTCTTGCGCTTCGATTGCGGCCCAGCACCAGTGTGAATTTTTTCAAGCTCATAATAATGCCGAACTTCAGCTGCAATTACCCCAATTCATTGCCTGGGATCAACAAGCAAAATCGCCCAAAATACTAGAGGTAGTGACAGATAAAATGTTAAATAAAATTGTATTGGATGATTATAAACTGCAAATTAAACGAAAACTTGGAGTTGACTTACAAACAATAGAATAGAGCCTAGTAATATGGAAAATTTAGCGGAAAAACCAGAATCTAAGCTGTTAGATCAATTAAAGCATCATGACTCCCTTCATTTTGCTGCTAAAAAAAACTTATTAGCTCAGCTAAATTTGCATCCAGAATTGTTTCACCAGGCTTCTGAAAGTCAATTGGCACAATTGAAGGAGGCTATTGATTTTGAGATGAAATTGATTCAAAACTTAGATTATCTCCATGACTTAGGTTATCAGGCCGTTTGCCAGGATGGTCAATTTCAAATTAATCGGTTAAAGTCGGCTCTTGTTATTGACTTTGTTGGTGCTTTCATATCTATATTGCTATTATTGGCATTAGCCTCGTCGCTTTATTTATGGGGAGCGTTTTTTCAATCCACCGAGCAAGAATCGATACATTTTTTAGGGCTTTCGGTATTATCTGGTATTGGTTTTGTTGGTGTATTTTTAAGTTACATTTGCTTTGAAAGAATCTTTGCCAATTTAGGTTATAAAGTGATCCGTACTTCAGATCAAATTATAGTTAAGCGTCGGTACCAATTAAAGCTTAAAATGCATGAAATGTCCTTTCCCAAACAATTTATTGTTGTAGAATCCAGCACAGGACTAGCCTTGATAGCTCAAAATCATAATGAGAGCATCACCTTAATTGAGGTAAAGGGTAAGGATTTAAAAGCACGAGAAACATTACGCTACCTCGGTATTAAATTATATGACACATGGTGATAGAATGTGATGCAAATCCCAAAAAAATAGTTTTTTGAATATAATTAGCTAAATATGTTTATTTTAAATTAAAATCACTTGTTAAAAATAATTTACCTTATTAAAAATTATCTTGAATTCTTACCAGAAGTGGCACTCTTTTTGTTAGCTATTTAGAGCAAATTAAAAAAATAGTGTGCAAAATTGGTGCTTTGTTATTTGTATGAAAAGCGCCTTTTGGCTATATTTCAAAATTGATAGAAGCAGCCGAATAGGATTGTTTTTTTTGGCTATGTGAATCGAATATTTTATGCAAAAACTGTCATTAACTCAAAGTTTATCTCAAAAGCTATCCCCACAGCAAATTCAATTTATTAAATTGTTGCAAATTCCTACTTCTGAGTTAGAAACAAGGATAGAGGAAGAGTTGGAGGTAAACCCTGCATTGGAAGAAGGCAAAGAAAGAGATGATGGAAATACGGATTCGGATGAGTTAGATGATACTGATAACGAATTAAATTTAGATGATTACCTTAGAGATGATGACTATGTAGGCTACAAAATGCAAGGAGATGGAGATATGCAAGGAGATAAAGATGAATTGCCAATAGCCACGACCTCTTCTCTAAACGAGCAATTGATGGCGCAACTTGGATTTTTGCAATTAGATGATCGCCAGACAATAATAGGGAAACAGCTCATCGGTAGTATCGAGGCAGATGGTTATATTCGACGTCCTATTCATGCCATTATCAATGATTTGGCCTTTTCTCAAAACGTTGAAACTTCAGAGGAAGAAATTGAGCAAATATTAAGCAAAATTCAGCTTTTTGACCCTCCAGGGATTGCAGCTAGGGACCTCAAGGAGTGCTTGTTGTTGCAGTTGGAGCGTAAGTCAGTCAAAACGAATGAAGTTAAACATGCTATTAAAATTCTCAAGCATTGTTTTGAGGAGTTTACGAAAAAGCATTTTTCAAAAATCATTAAAAAGGCCGGCTTAAATAACGAGGAGGAACTTAAATCAGCCATTGACGCTATCACTAAGCTTAACCCCAAACCAGGGAGTGCTTCTGGGGGATTGGTGAAGACGCAATACTTGATTCCAGACTTTATTATAGCTAATAATGACAATAAGCTTGAAATAGCACTCAATGCACGAAACGCACCTGATCTAAAAATCAGTAAGTCATACTGTGACATGTTAGATTCATACGATAAAAGCAATAAAAAGGACAAAAAGTTAAAGGAGACGGTCAGTTTTGTAAAGCAGAAGTTAGATGCGGCCAAATGGTTTATTGATGCTATTAAGCAGCGCCAACATACCTTATTAAATACCATGGAGGCTATTGTCAACCATCAATATGAGTATTTTTTGGAAGGCGATGAAAGCAAGCTTAAGCCAATGATACTTAAGGATATAGCTGAAGAAATAAATATGGATATTTCAACTGTATCACGTGTTGCAAATAGTAAGTCGGTACAAACAGAGTTTGGCGTATTTCCGCTGAAGCACTTTTTCTCAGAAGGAATAACTACAGACTCCGGTGAAGACGTAAGCAGTAGAGAAGTGAAAAATGTACTATCACAATTTATAGAAGAAGAAGATAAGAAAAAGCCACTCTCTGATGAAAAATTAGAAAAGCTATTGAAATCAAAGGGATACAATATAGCTCGAAGGACAGTAGCCAAATACCGAGAACAACTTAATATCCCAGTAGCCAGATTAAGAAAAGAATTATAATATTGGATCGATTAGCAAAATTTATTTCGGTAGTGTTTCATCCCTTGTTGATGCCCCCTGTTTTATTCATTTTGATGTATCAATTTTCACCAACAATATTGCGGCCTATCACACATACAGCTGTGCTTTATCTAATTTGCATGATTTTTATACTCACCTCTATTCTGCCATTATTGCTCATCACGATTTTACGCTATACTGATGTGATTTCATCGTTCTCGATAGAAAACCGCAAAGAGCGTATTACGCCATTTATTTTTATTTGTGGGATTTATCTCATTGTAACCATATTGTTCTTTACCAAGTATAATCTTAACGATGTAATTTCCATCCTATTTAGTGGTATAACCATATTATTAATTTTAATTACCTTAACTACGTTTTTGCTAAAAGTTAGTGTTCATGCGGCAGGAATTTGTGGATTGGCAGGTTTTATCCTAGGCTTAGGGTATAAGTTTAGCATTCATGAAATGGTGTGGCCTTTTATGGCCATTGTTATTGTGGCAGGAATGGTGTTATCAACACGTCTTTATTTGAAGGCTCATACCCAAAGAGAAATTTACCTGGGGAGCTTAGTGGGATTTGTTGTTTGCTTTGCTACTGCTTATTTTTTTGTATAAACTAAATCTTTATGAATTGGTCTAAAACTAGGCAAATTCGATCAAAATTAGATATTCAGCTATTATTGTTGTGTGCCTTTTTAGCCCTAAGCATTTGGTTTTACTTTAGTTTTCACTTTTTTGTCTATTTTTTTATTTGGAGTTTTGGTACTTTAATTGCCTATTTTATTGCTCAATATGTGTATAAAAAAGAGCATCTTTCAAACCTGTTGTTAGTTTTTATTTATGCCTTTTATTTAGTGGTATTTTTTTTTGAGACAAGGTTAATTGAAGTATTTTATGTGGCGCTGTTGCCTTGTTTAATAATTGCTAAGCGTACGAATTGGAAGTTTGTTTTGTTGTTCTTTGTAACGTGTGTGGTCCTATTGTTTAGCCTACCTTTTTTAAGTCAATTATTTTTGGGCTACCCAGTTGAAATATTCCAGATTAAAGTATATGTGTTTCTGGCCATTTTTTCATTGCTGACGGTTTTTATCATTTTTGTAGTCATGCGTGATGATTTGTATATTGAAGAGTATGCTGCTGAACGTCAGATTCTTATGAGTGAGAAAGTTGCAATTGAGCGGAACCTGACTTTTGTCAAGGAGCTAGGCAGTGGAAATATCGAAGCTACTCAAGAAGTGAATGAAAATGATGAATTTGCAGCTGCACTTGGTCAGGTTCAGGATTTGTTAAGGCAAGCATCACAGCGTGAAGCTGAGGAGTATTTTGTTAATAATGGGCTGGAGGAGATCAATACAATTTTACATCACTATGGAGATGATCTCCATGAACTTTGTGAGCATTTAATAGCTAAAATTATTGCCTATCTTGATATTAATCAAGGCAGTATATTTCTTATGGAAAAAGATAGTGAAGGAAAACCTTGTTTGGAGTTAAAATCAACTTGGGCATTTGACCGTAAGAAGTTTGTTGAGCGTCGACTTGAGATTGGCCAAGGAATGGTGGGGCAAGCCGTTTTGGAGAAAAAAAGTATTTATTTGCGAGATGTACCAAGTGACTACCTTAGCATTCGATCTGGTTTGGGTGAGGCAAACCCTAGTGCGATCTATATCAGTTTACTCATAACAAATAATGAAGTAATAGGGGCAATGGAGTTAGCATCATTTAATGATTTTGATGAAAAGTCTAAGCAATTTATCGAAAAAATTGGTGAAAATTGCGCTGCAACCATCAGTGCCACACGTAAGAATGAATTAGCACAAAAATTATTAGAGAAATCAAATGAGATTACTAAAGAGTTAAAAGTAAAAGAGGAGGAGGCAAGGCGTAATTTAGAAAAAGTTGAGGCTGCACAAAAACAAATGGAGCTAGCTCAACAGGAGCTTGTAGCCAAAGAGGCTAATTTGCAAGCACTAATTAATAATACTGATGATTCAATAATTACCTTAGATACTAACTATATCGTAACCATTCTTAATGATGTTGTACGAAATCGATATAAAGGAAGTCAATATGAAGGTATGGATACTGGCGTAAATGCGCTTGATTATTTGGGAAGTGTACGGGAGGAGTGGAAAGAGTATTATGACCGGGCACTTGCTGGAGAAAAAATAAACTTCACCATTAGTAGCTCTGTAAAAGGCGAGCACACCTACCGAGATTATTATATAAATCCTATTAAAAATATTAACAAAGAGATTATCGGAATATCAGTGTTTTCTAGGGATGTTACCGAGAAACATGTTGCATTGCTCGAAAACAAGAATAAATCCTTTATATTAAGTAGCCTAGTAAATAGTACTACAGATACGTACTTTGCCATTGACAGGGAGTTTAGAGTTACTTTTGTAAATAATGTGCTGAAAGAACGGTTCGCCAAGTCGGGCTTAGATCTGGTAGAAGGAAATAGTATTTTTGACATGCTGCCTGAAGATGCTCGCCAAGTTTGGAAAGAGCGGTATGAGCAGGCACTTAATGGGGAGTATTT
>JAUIFR010000115.1 GCA_030430325.1 Bacteroidia bacterium
CAATCAGAGATTTATGAACAATTACGATTATTTGTGCGTGTTGGAGAGCACTCTGCTGAGTTTGTTGAAAGTATAATGGGGATTATTAGCGATCATAATCTTGATCAGGAGATGGAGCTTACTTTTGTTAATGATGATGATAATCGTACAAAAATGGTTAAAATAACAGAAGGAGAGACAATTGAGGGGGCGGTCTGGCAATTTAACATGAAAGTATCTGATGAAGATGGTGCCATGGCATTGCAAGTATTTTGGAATACTAGTCCGGTAAAAGGAGTTGCTATCATGAACCTTTATGAAATGGATCGTACAAATAGTAACAAAAATGCTATGTACCGAATCGATTATAGTGAGGATGAAGATGGATATGATCAACAAATGACAGTAAGTATTAGTGGGCTGGAGATGGAAGAAGATGATGATCTCGATAACCTAAAAATGTTTGTGGGTAAGAAAGCCGATATTGTAGAACTTTATGGCAATGCTAATTTTCCAGAGATGACATTAGCTGATGAGGATGCTACACCGGGTAGAAGCTACTGTTTTGTTGCTAAAAGTAATGTGTCAGAGGATGTTTCAGTTGCTCAAGCTGCTATTCCACCTAATACAGTAAATAGCGCAGAGAACTTAATGGAGGATTATTCTATCGTAAGTGTTCTCACAGAAGAATTGGAGCATTTAGGTATACCTCAAGTATTTATTGATGCCATGCTAAGCCAAATAGGTTCACCTGCCTATTTTAGCAATAACGGATTTGTATCTTCTGGCGATGATATACCTGATAATGATGCTTTTACAAATGATTTTATTGACTTATCAGGGTTGTCTCCTTTTGCGCCTAGTGATGTTAAGAACTTATCCGTTTCTTTTCAATAATATAAATTAAATTTAGCGTTTAGAAGCTGTCTCCAAACTGGGGCAGCTTTTTTATTTTTTCCCTACAGCCAAAAATAAGGCTTGTAGAGTTTAACTAAATGTGTACAGGTATGATATAAAATCTAATAAATAATTACACATAAATTAAATTAAACATTTCGATAAATTTTTTGGAACTTGTGGTATGATTTACTACCTATTCCGCGTTAAGGAGGGCAAAACGTTAATAAATCGGCACTTTTGGGAAGAATTGATACTAAATGTATCTTTTAGGTTTATTGCAGGGACTCAAATTAAATAGTAATGGACTGCAAATATAACAAGAATTATATGTGTAATTAATAATTATAATTTTGTTAATCAAAATTTTTGGTATTGAAAAAATGAAAACAGAAGGGTTTACTCAATTCTAGGGCAGCTTATTTATATTTAAAAGTAATTTAGAGGAAAGCATAAATACCATAAAAACAATTCAAGAAATGGTCTAGGATAATACAGTTTTAGAATAAAATATGGCCCATAATTTTAATATATTTGCAGATGTAGGGTTTGTGAAACACATTTTAATCCCTTACCTTTGCCTTCCATTTGCGCCCGTAGTTCAACTGGATAGAATACCAGATTTCGGCTCTGGGGGTTGAGGGTTCGAATCCTTCCGGGCGTATTATTTATTCACTTTACGCTTTATACGCTCCATTATCTTCTCATTTTTTAGTTCCTTTAAGGCATCATTGGCTATCCACTTTGCAGCTGGAAGATCCATCAGGTATATTTCTTCAGCCAGCATAATGGCCTGCTTGTGTAAATTAAGATTACGTTTGCCAATTTGCCGAATGGCCCAGTTTACAGCCTTTTTTACAAAATTCCGTTCATCAGAGGCACCTTCTATTAAAGCAGGGAAAAATTGCATAATTGATTCATCATCAGCCTTTTTATCATGAATGCTTAGGCATGCCATTAATACAAAACCGGCTCTTTTGATAAATTCTTTCTCATGTTTTGACCACGCCATGGCTTTGCTATAGGCTAAAGGGCTATGTACAAAAATGGTAGCACAAACTTGGTCACAAATGTCCCAGGCATTAAAATCATTTACCCAATGTTCCATAAAAGCCTCGTCAACTAACTTAGGGTTTGCAATAAAGCAGGCTAGTAATCTTGCTTCATGAATTTTGGTATCCCAAAGCTCTAGTGCCAGTGAATGATTCGACTTAATCTGCTTGGCAATAGCTCTAATTTGAGGCACTCGTAAACCCAATGCCTGAACATTTTTAATATTAAAATGAGCTAATTTTTTTAGATAGGCCGGATCTGCTTGATCTTCTAATAATTGTAAAGCTTTATCAAGATTCATGGTTTAATTTTAGACAAATTTTAACGCAACGACAAATCTAATAATTAAGAAATTCAATCTTATGTTTGCTTTGGGTAATTATAACAACTATAAATGGGTTTGTTTCAGGTTGTATTGGATAATATGAACGGATCTTTCTATTCCAAAACAATTTTGGACATGTATTCATAAATCAATTTTATTAATTGTTCAACTTTATCTGTTTCAGCTTGAACCATAAGTTCAAATAAGCCCTGTCTAGATTTTTGAATATGGCCAATACGGCATCGGGCATTACTCATAGCCAGTATATTTTGTGAGAACAAATTAGGTTTGAAGTCAATATTGAGCAAATAATCGAATTTTTGTTGAGCAAATGCGATCACATGCTCGGAGGTGATATCACCAAATATGGAGAGGTCTTTTTGAGTAAAAAAATCAAATTTAAATTCATAATTTTCTTTATTTTTTCCCTTATAACACAGCGTTTCTACCTGCTTGCCGTCAAGCTCTATTTTACTAATTAGATCTTTGATGGCATTATGTTTCTCTAAATCTTGAATACTAAATAATATGCCCACTTGCTTAGCGTTTAAATATGAAATGGACTGTCTGGTTGAGTCTTTTTTGATTAATTGGTTAGTCCTAAAGCTTAGACCTAAGTTGGTAAGGATAGACATATTTAGTTAAGTTTGCGTTAATTTTACAAATTCATCTTCATTAATTATAGAAATATTCAGCGCCATGGCTTTTTCTTTTTTTGAAGGTCCCATATTGTCACCTGCCACCACATAATCCAACTTAGCAGAGATACTACTCACGACTTTTCCTCCATGCAACTTGATGTTTGCTTTAAGTTCATCTCTACTAAAATTTTTAAATACACCAGATACTACAAATGTTTTACCCTTTAAAACTTGAGTGGTAGATTCTGACTCATCCGGTTGACTTTCAAATTGTAAACCAGCTGCTCGTAATCGATTGATAATTTTAATATTGCTCTCTTGGCTGAAATAAGCAATCAGGCTCTGTGCTATTTTATCTCCAATTTCGGGAGCTGAAATGAGCTCCTCATAATCAGCTTGAATGATGGCATCAATATGGCCAAAATGTGCTACTAACCGCTCTGCAACTGTTCTTCCAACAAATCGTATCCCAAGGGCATAAAGTACACGCTCGAAAGGTAATTCTTTTGATGCAGCAATACCAACTAACAAATTTTCAGTGGACCTTTCCTTAAAATTATCAAGATTAATTATCTGATTAGATGTAAGATCGTAAAGATCTGCAGGATTTTTTACGAGATTATTTTCATATAGTAATTTAATGGTTTGCTCCCCCATACTATCAATATCCATGGCATTTCGCTGTATAAAATGGGCCATTCTGCCCATGATTTGAGGTGGGCAGCCATTTTCATTTGGACAGTAATGAACAGCCTCACCCTCTGCTCGGATCAATTTTGTCGAACACTCAGGGCAGGTGGTCGGAAATTCAACTGGTTTACTGCTTTTTGGTCTACTTTGCAGATCAACTCGAGTGATTTTTGGAATTATTTCACCACCCTTTTCAATAAATACATAATCATCTTCTCGTAAATTGAGGCGTTCAATTTCATTGGCGTTATGTAATGAGGCCCTTTTAACTGTAGTACCAGCTAATAATACGGGTTTCAGGTTTGCCACTGGAGTAATGGCACCCGTTCGGCCCACTTGGTAGCTAATGCTTTCGAGCTGCGTTCGTGCGTGCTCAGCTTTATATTTATAAGCAATGGCCCATCGGGGGCTTTTTGAAGTATTCCCTAATAGCGAGCGATGCGCCATTTCATTGATTTTGACTACTACTCCGTCGGTATCAAAATCAAGCTTTAGGCGTTTTTGCTCCCATTCAGTTGTATAAGCTAAAACCTCATTGATTGAAGCACAATGTTGATAAGTGGGCGAAATAGGTAGTCCCCAACTCGAAAGCAATTTATTGTTTTCCAGGTGTGTGTTAGTTTCTTGATCATCAATGTATAAGGTATATATAAAGCAGGATAACTTTCGAGCTGCAACAACACTTGAGTCTTGCATTTTGAGTGTTCCTGAGGTAGTATTTCTTGGGTTAGCTAATGCAACGCTACCTTGTTCTAAGCGCTCTTCATTTAACTTTTTAAAAACACTAATGGGCATAAATACCTCACCCCTTACTTCAATTTTGGCTGGAGGTTGTTCTGTCTTCAGGCGCAAAGGTATATTTCTAATGGTCTTAATATTGGCTGTGATATCATCTCCATATTGTCCATCACCTCTTGTTGCTGCTTGCACAAGTAGGCCATTCTCATAAATAATACTGATTGCCACACCGTCAAACTTAAGCTCGCAAACATAGCTATATGTACTTTCGCCTAACCCCTTAGCAATCCGTTTATCAAAGTCAGAAAGCTCCTGCGGCGAATAGGTATTACCAAGTGAAAGCATAGGAATTTGATGCCTTACCGTATTAAAAGACTTTGTGATGGTACCTCCGACACGTTGACTTGGTGAGTCGGGGAAACGAAATTCCGGGAATTTTTCTTCGAGCGCTATAAGCTTCTCGAGCATCATATCAAAATCAAAATCAGAAATTTCAGGATTACTTTTTTGATAGTACAGCTCATTGTGGTAATTAATATCGCTCGTTAGCTGCAAAATCGTTGATTTAGCTGTTTCCTTGTCCATCAAGCAGTTTGGTGTTAGTTTATTTACTAAAAATGTAATAATTTAGCAAATGGTAAACAGTTGGGGATTATTTTTCTTCTTCTTGTTGTTCTTTTTTAAAGATGCCCTCCACAGCCTTTTTAAGTTCTTGAGCTGATTTTTCTAAATGATTTTTGACATCATCCCAGCGCTCATCACTTTTGAATTCGTCTAATTCTTCCTGCAGCTTTTCTGTTTTTGCCTTAAAATATTCAATACTATCCTTAATATCGTCTTTTAGGTCTGTTTTAGAGTCTTCTGCGCGCTCTACGAGCTGGTCAATTTTCTTGCCTAATGCTTGAAGTAAACTTTCTGCTTTGCCAGTGCTCATAATCATTTAATTTTAGTTGAGAAAGCTAAGATAGCGTTTAGATAGTTAAAATACAATATTTGCCGATATTGCTTATACATCATTTAATGAATGTAATTAGCAAATTATGTTGAATTAATAATAAATAATGAATGTAATTAGCAAAATTAGTTCAAATTTATTTATAAAAATTTTAATATTAAAAGTTTGTGAATATTGATTCTTATTTACTTACCTTTTAAGATTATTTTTATTATATTTAATTCTAACTGATATTTTAAAATTAATCTTAAACCAATAACTAGGATCTATGTCAACCACCACTGCGGATAAAGTAGCTTCAGAAAGCACCATAATTCAAAAAAAGCCCATTAATCCAGCTCGCTCCAAAATGCGTACATCTGTCGGAGATGATTCAAATATGATGCAAATGATGGCTGGTAGTGATCAAAATTCAACTAATAGCCAAATGCTTCACTTAATGAATGGAAATGCACCCATTCAGATGAAAGAAAATGAAGCAGCAGATGGGGACGCACCCGTGAGTGATACAAGTGTTTATTATGTTACGAATGATAATGCTGTGGTGCGAAGTGATACACCTCCACACAAAGAAAAAAAACCCAATACGGCAAAAATCCCTCAAGGTACTAAGGTGAAGGTCACCATGAAAAATAGCGATTATTGTAAAGTAGAACAACTTGGTGTTGAAACACCTAAAACATGGTGGACTTCATCTAGTAATATCACCAAAGCAGATGATTTTGGTGATAATGACTTGTATTTAGCCTTTTATGATAATACCCCAATTTATAGTGCCCCATTTGGTAAAAAGTCTGATAAAAATCTTATAGCAGGTAAAAAGTACAAGATCATTAAAAAATGCAAGGATTACGTTAGTGTGCAATTAGATGGTGGCGAGCAAATTAGTGGCTGGGTACTTAATTATACATATCACTTATATAAGGGAGCTACATCTACCAGGGAAGAAAACCTGTCTAAATATAAAAAATGGCTAGAGCAGCGTTATGATGAGGCTACTCAAAAAACAGGAGATGCTCAAATTAAATTTATACAAGGGATACTAGGGCAGGTAGAAAAACTATCGGCCGATATGGCCAAAAAGACTCCAGTATATCCTGATTTAAGCACATTAGATAAAAATCCTAGCTATAGCGCAGAGTCAAATCCTGACATTGGGGCTCAGGTACCGCATGAGCTGATAGATATTGTTCGTAAATTTGTAGAATTAACTGAATTACCAGTTGCAGCTACTACTGATGAAGGTACTAGTAGTGATGCATCCGAAGCTGTTGAAGGAGAAAATAACGCTAATAATCAAGTGGCTGAAAATGAGCAGACTACAAATGAAAGTAAAGCAGTACCATCAGTTGAACAGCAGGCTGAGCAAGAAACAGAGAATACTGAAAATCCTTCAAATGAAAATTCAACAACTCAAAATTCGACTGAGAACTCAAGTGATACTACCATAGCAACTTTAGTAGGAGGATCTGCGCATAGTAATATAGATTGGAATGCGCGATTAGGCGTTCCACAGTACCGAACCCAAAGTGATAATTTATTGGGACCAGAAGTAACTTGTAGTGTTACGACGATGGCTATGGCTATGGAGCGGCTAGGTAATGATCGTGCCACTGTAGTAAAATCTATTGATGATAAATTAAAAGAAGGAGTAGAAAAGCCAGACCTAGACAAGCTATGGAAAGAAAAAGTGGAGGCTTATTTTAAAGCTAATACAAGTAGTTCCTTAAAAAATTGGCAAAAGCTCCGAGGTGGAACTAATGGAGGTATTGTTGGCAAAGAGGCTGATGTGGCCAAAAAGTTTAAAGCATATGCCCAGTATGAGGATTTAATAGATTTTTACTTCTATCTAAATAATACAAAAGCTCATCGAACCTCACTATTTAGTAATACCTATAATGACAAAATTGCGGAAGGCATAAGTGGATCGAGCAGTGCTTATAAAACCGAAAGAATTGATCTATCAAGCAAAAAACTCGATGCAGAATATCGGCATAAAATGAAAGAAACAATCGATGCTGGAGGAAGTGTAGTACTCAGTATTAACCATAAGGGAACAGCAGGGAGTCATATATTCCATGTTCAAAGTATTACTTCGGAGGGTATTATTGTAGATGATCCTCTTGGTGGTAACGCAGAAGCTTATCGTTATGGCTCTAAAGGTGATTTATTTGGCGGTAAGGGTAAGAAAAGAAGTTATACTTACAAAAATAAACCACATTACAATAGCACCGAAACGGACTATACCAAAAGAGATTTTACAGCAGCTGCAGCTCAAGATTTGGCAGCTGATGAGTCAAAAGGTAAATCCCAATTAATAAAATATAAAATGATTGATGAAAGCAACAAGGGACTTTTTAATTATATGGTTCTTTATAAAAAAGAAAGTAAGACTAGCGGGAATTAGTTTGCTCCTATTTGGATGTGCCAGTTTCTTACACAAACCGGCACAAGAATTAAATCTACCTGCTTTACAAGTGCTAAAAGAACTCCCAGATTCATGCTTTGAAGGGAGTTATGTGCATTTGACAAAAACTGAAAGGGAAAATTTTATTGAAAATTACATAAAGGGCCACTATGTGCCGTATCAGCAAGAAATTATAGGCGAAATTACACCACTTTTTAAGGCAAAATTAGGACCTGATAGCTTAAGAACCACCTTGTTTGATCATCAGCATTTTTTAGCCTTTGAAACACAAGGTGTGCAAGAAACGGATGCTCTACCCTTGATTCAAATTAAAATTTACAATAATAAACCTCCTTATTTGATTGGTTTTAATACCACTTACTATGATTTTGCGACGACATCTTCTGAGAAAATTTATTTTTATTCTTATCATACGGGTAATTTTGTTGATGTAACGGTTCAAACTCTAGCAGAATTTGATTTTTTTAGTGATCATTTTGAGGGTAAACGATCAGATTCCTTAAATTCATTTTATCAAGATGGGATTAAAGATCACCTTTTAGTTAAGTTTAACCATTCGGATACGGTCCAGGTCATTTTTAATTCCTATCATATCTTTTGTTGTGGGGATCACCCTATAGAAAGTCTTTTAGAAGAGGAAGATGAATTTATTTTCCATCAATATGTGTATGAAAAGGGCTCATTTAAAAGTGTAAATTAGCAGCGCACACTATGGCGAAGTTTTACGGTTTTATGTACATTTTTTGATAAAAACCCTGTTTTTTTGTAACCTATTTTCACTAATTTACGTATTCTTATATATACAATTGATTTGTACATGCGTAAAATAATATTTGTATTTGGGGTACTTGTTAGTATGCATTCTCTTATAGCATCGCATTTGTTGCTGCCTATGGATCATACTCAAAAAAACCATCTCAAAGCATATGGTATGGCATATTGGGTGCTCCAGGCTGAGGTAGAGGTAGAGTGGATGTTAAATTATAGAGGAGGAAGCTTTATGTTTAAGTACCACCCGGAGTTTGAGAATGAACTGGTAATACGTGGGGTAAGCTATGAGCATATTTCTGATGCGCAAGCCAGGGCCATGCTAGATGAAATCGCTAGCCCGGCAGCCAATATGGACGTGATGAAGCTAGAAAAATTTCCTAAAATTGCCGTTTATTCTCCAAAGAGTAAGCAACCTTGGGATGACGCCGTTACGCTTGTACTAACCTATGCCGAAATACCCTATGATGTGATTTTTGATGATGAAATGATGGATAATGTACTTCCAAAATATGATTGGCTGCATTTGCATCATGAGGATTTTACTGGGCAATATGGTAAGTTTTACCGTACCTATCACAATCATTCTTGGTATAAGCAGCAGCAGGCCGAGTATGAAGCCTCGGCTAGTAAACACGGGTATCAAAAAGTATCGCATCTTAAATTAAGTGTGGTCAAAAAGATCCGAGATTTTGTGGCTAGTGGAGGTTTTTTGTTCGCCATGTGCTCTGCTACAGATACATATGATATCGCATTGGCGGCAGAGGGGGTGGATATTTGTGAACATATGTTTGATGGTGATCCGGCTGACCCTCAGGCACAAAAAAAATTAGATTTTACTAATACATTTGCTTTTAAGGATTTCAAGCTCCGTATGGATCCATATATGTATGAGTATTCAAATATTGATATGCAACAAGCTGAGCGGGGTGTTTATCAGAAAAATGACTTCTTTGCTTTGTTTGAGTTCTCTGCCAAATGGGATCCTATCCCAACTATGCTTACACAAAATCATGAGAAGTTGATTAAGGGTTTTATGGGGCAAACCACAGCATACCGAAGCGAACTAGTCAAGAAAGATGTGGTCGTAATGGGAGAGAATAAGGAAGCCGGTGAGGCGCGTTACTTGCATGGCATATTTGGTAAGGGTTTTTGGACTTTTTATGGGGGGCATGATCCGGAAGATTACCAGCATTTTGTAGGGGAGGAGCCCACCGATCTTAATTTACACCCAAATTCACCGGGTTATCGGCTGATTTTGAATAATATTTTATTCCCGGCTGCGAAGAAGAAGAAGCAGAAAACTTGATGTTAACTGTTTAAAATTGTTCAAATGAATAATTGGAATGAATAGTATGACATTAGCTTATTAGAAATATACAATTAACAGAAAATAGCTTCAAAATATTTTGATTTTTAGTAATGAATTGGTAATTTAATTTTAATTGCAATAAATCAACAAAAAAAGATCTTTATGTTCAGTAATGGCCAAAAATCTACAGTTAATAGTATACTGAAAACTGAAAGCAAAATCCCGGTAGCATCTACTATGCATATTTCGACAGGAGATAAAATGGGAGAAACTATGCAAATGATGAGTCGAAGTGGCGAAGGTTCAATAGAAAGCTTGCAAATGAATAAGATGAGTGCTTCATCTGGAGGTCTTAAAATGCCTGAAAAAATCCAAGCTAAGATGGAACATTCCTTTGGTAGTGATTTTTCTAATGTAAACATTCATGCAAATTCTCAAATGTCAACTGATATCGGTGCGCTTGCTTATACGCAAGGCAGCGATATACATTTTGCACCAGGTCAGTATGATCCAACCAGTACCAAAGGCCAAGAACTTTTAGGTCATGAACTTACACATGTAGTACAACAACGCCAAGGAAGAGTTCAGCCCACTTTGCAAGCAAAAGGGGTATCAATTAATGATGAGCCAAGCCTGGAAAAAGAAGCAGATGTGATGGGAATGAAAGCGGCACAAATGAAAGCAAGCGATTCTCATAATTATAGTGCAAAAGAACAAACATTAGAAAATAGCAATATCCAACAGAAAAGTGTTGTTCAATGCTTTAGGTTGTCAGAAGAACAGGCGCTTGCATATCCTCGCTTAACCCAATATTTAAGATATGTGGTCCAAGAAATTTCTAATAATGAAACTATTGTTGGTGCATTACTTGAATTTGGTCAGCTTACTCCAGAGCAAATAAATGATGGTCTTGCATGGGATAGTGGGCCAATGATTAATGTTACTGATTTAGTAGATGCAAATGGTGAATTTACCCCAAATTCAGGTTCAGATGAATTGAGAATCGATTCTGATATAGTCGAGCAATTAGAAAGTGCGGTGGGTGCAGATAGAGATCCTGCATTATTACTTGTTGCTAGTACGATTCTTCATGAATATACACACTTTGGAGATGATCAAGATGGAGTTGACTATACAGAAGGGCATGGTGAAGAGGGACAAGCCTTAGAAGAGGCTATTTATGGGCGTGATATTGATAATATTGATGATGCAAGAGCAGTATTAGATGCATACAGGAGAAGGCATGGAAGGTAAAATAGGAATCGTGCAATTGGTTTATGTTTTTAAAAATTACAATAAAGTACCTTTTTTAGAATGGTTGGCCCATTTGGGTGTTAATGCATTTTTTATGGCATCTCTTATATTTCTAAGCTGCAATAATAAAGTAGTAAATAACGCGAACAACATAAATCAAGAAGAGCAGATAATTAAATCTAGTAAGATATGTTCGGATAGTTTAATGATGCAAAATTTGCTGCAATCTGTATTTGATATTGAAAGCTTACAACAATATTTTTTGGTTGAAGAAGTTATAGATAGAGGTTACATGATTCTATTGAAAAATGATATTATTAAGCGCAAGTATAAGCTAAATAAACTTGGACAAAGTGTAGTATATTTATCAAAGGATAATATTAAATCTGACCAAGTAACTGCTTATTTAGAATTTACTAAGCTTGAAGTAATTGATGATGAGGCGAATGTGGTGCTTGTTTATAAAACACAAGGAATACGTTGCAGTGCGTTGTTTACTAGAGTTAGATGTAATTGGAAGTTAAAAAAAAGCAAAATAGTGGAAACATGATATAGAATCTTGATTAGGTTAACCCACATTATTCATCAAAGTATCGTTATGAGAGCCAAAAGTTCAATAAAATCAAGGGTTTTGGATTTTCAGCGTAGCAGCGCTATGGTGGAACGTAAATGCTTGATTTTGAAGAAATTTTGGGTCACAATAGGGACATTCATAAGTAGTATAAATATTTGATAATCAATTAATTATTTGTATATTAGGGCATAAATAAACCCCGAAACTAGGCAATATTGCCCAAAAACGGGAGGGCGAGCTGTT
>JAUIFR010000116.1 GCA_030430325.1 Bacteroidia bacterium
CCCTGTATCGAAAATGGACATCCACCTCGGCTTGATTTCCACTACCCCCTTGCCGGCAGGCGCAGCCAGTTTTTGGAACGCAGGTAGAAGTTGGCTATGTTCAAGTAGCTCCGATTTATTAGAAATCAACTGAAAATCAGCTGTTGGAATACCATTTTCTTGATAAAATACTTTCTGCTTACATTTATCCTGAATGAGCTCAATATGCTCAGGCTTAGGAATTATCTTTACCCCCTCCGCTGACAGTTTTTTTAGAGCTAGCACATTGACTTTTTCGATTTCGATGGTCAGGGCATCAAGGTCTTTTCCGAATTGGTATACTTGCTCAAAATTTGTAATATCCCCCAATACAAAATGCTTAAAACCGGCACATGGTGCCGCCGGGTCTGGATCAAGAAAGTGCAATTCCACATCATAACTTAATGCACTTTGAGCTAACATGCGCCCAAGCTGCCCTCCACCCAAAATACCAATGCGTTTCATATTATTTATCTAAAGATAAAATGGAAAACATATTTTGGTAAGTCCGATAAACATGGTACTTACCTTTTGACTCAAGATACACAAGTGCAATGGGATAACTACTTTCAAATGGCTGAAAATTAATAAGTTGCCCTTCCGAATCATACAGATATGTAAACTCTTGGTCATAGTCAGTAATAGCAAAAAGCTCATTACTAGACCCAAAATCATAGTATTGGAAACCCATTTGTTGAGAGGTTACAAAGTCTTTGGCAAAAATCTCTTCCTGCTTACGGTTAAAAATTTTGATACGATTTAGATCTTGACTTATAATTACATAATTGCGCTTAAGTCGGTCCACAACCAGGCCAAACTTGGCATCTGCCGATGAGCGATACAACTGAGTTCGCTTAATTATGGCACCACCTAAATTAAACTGTACTAGCTCACCATGGTCCGTTATTCCAGTGAATTGAGACGTCTCAAAGGTACCTTTCGGCTCTAAAAATAGCGCGCTACTTACTGTTCCGTTTAGATCAAGCGGAAACCCTGGGTACATCTCACCCCGTCGGTTTATCAAATTGATCATGCCATTTGCTTGCATGGCCACGATGCAGTCCCGGCCTTGTACTCGAATATGAAATGGGGCCATTGCAAGCGGGCCGTTTACTTTACGTGGCGTCCAGCCTTCTAAATTTTTACCCTCTTTATCATAAAGATAAATATTAGTGCGTTTATCAGCTACAACAAATCGATAATTATGACTATTATCATAATCAATCACATTTGCAAATGCAACATGCAACGTATCTGGTAAATTGATCGGGAAATTTTCGATGTAATCACCATTTCGATCGAGAACGTGGAAACCGTTTTCGGTAGCAAAAAAGTATTGAATTTTCCCATTTTTATAGTAGTCAATTGGAGTAATATCACCAATAATGCTCGCACCAACTTCCTTTTGCCAGTCAATATCACCCTCTTTAGTAATATAATAAACGGTATTCGTACTATCTTGAATCATGACCTGGAAGCCAGGCCCTCGGTGTGACTTCACAACAAATGGCTTACTACTAATCGCAGCTTGCGTAAGTAAATTTTGAATGGGTTCGTGCGGTTTACGCGTCTGTACGACACGTTCTTTAGGCTGATGCAATACGGTCATGTTCGAATAAAACTTATCATCAACAGTTACAAATTGAAACGCAGCATATTGAAACTGCTTCGCTTGAAAGGTATTTTCTTTCAAGAATTCAAGCCATTTTTGGTTGGTATTGCTCAATATCATTTCCCAAAATCGATTGGTATTGACCAAAAGGCTCACGTTAGTTTCCTGCAATACATTTTCAGTTAATTTATTCATTGACAGCGACTTGCCCCATGTATTTTCAAAATCTATATCATCTAGCATAAACTGAAGGCTATGAATCGTATTGGCAATAACAAGATACTCCCCAACAGAGGTATAAAAACATTGCTCAAATCCTTCAAAATAATTTCCAAGTAGTATCTGAGGGAAATCTTTAATGGCCAATTGTCTAATTTCATGATCGGCATAGGTTTCGGTATATATGGTATCTTCTTTACCCCTGATAATCTGCTCTGCCAAAGTATTCAGAGCATTAGATGCGCCTGGCATATCATTGGTTTGAATATAAAGTAGCTTCTCTGGGAGCTCCGGATCATTAGACTCTACAATGGCAAGTGCTATTTCACTACCCATCCAATCATAGAATTTACTCATATCAGTTTGGTATTGTTCGGATAAGCTTGACTGAGCTTTGTAAACTGAAGGCTCGCTCATCTTAAAATAAGGTAGTAATTTTTGCTTCCAAGAGGGCCCGCTTTGTATACCTAAATGCAGTAAAGTTGAAGTACGGTTGGGCACAATATGCTTAACTAGGATAGGGCTAGGTTTTTCGTCGCTAAAAGTAGATAACCAACCTTGTTTTTTAGTGTCATTGAGGGCAAATCCATCAAATTTAATGGCCTGATCCTCAATCTTAACATCCCAAAATGCACTACCTCCAAACAATACAGATGAAGAATCTTTTATAGCTAGGTCCTGCTTTAGAAATGTTTTAAACCAAGAGGGTACCAACTTGAGGTTGGCATATAAGTTGCCATCATCATCATCAATCTTTACAAGATCTTGAAGGGGCTCTATCCGAAACGACTGTGTAAAGCCTCCACTTATATTCCGAATGACATCCTCTACCAGCAGAGAGGTAAAACTCCCAATGAGGTAATTGTCATAAATGACATAGCTGAAACTTTTGCCTGATACCTGATGAGTAAACTCAATGATATCGAAATTTGATAGGGTTCGCTTATCCATTTTCAGTGTGGGGATACGCTTAATGCGATCTTGCAACTGAATGATAACACTCTGACTATTTGGATTTTCTAAATTTAGTAACCACAAAAAGTCAAACTCATTTTGGGCCGTAACATGGCAAGAAAGTAGCGTATTTTGATTCTTAAATAACTTATCGATAGCACCATTACTACCAAGTAGACTATCCAACAACTCAAAATTTGTTTTGGCCTCCTCAAAATAAGGAACCTGCAAAAGGGTCCGCCAAATGGGTTTACGCTGCAAATCATTCCATTGCTGGGTCAGGTTATTCGACTGATATACAAAAATGGCATGCGCCGGCACCATATCCCAAATGGTAACCTTCTTTGCATTAAAGTAAGTATCAAACACAAAAAAACCACCAGCACCAAGTGCCGCCAGTACAAATATTATTCCAATGATCTTCTTCATGAATCCTGTTTATTTCAAAACGGTGTTCAAGTTACCAAAATTCTGGGTTTATTACCTAGAATTTGGCAAAGTCCCTTTTTTTTAGTTATTCTTTATCTTAAGTGTAAAAATAGAATTTTTGAACATATTTAGCAAAATTTAATCAGTAAAATCTCGTTTTACCGGTAATTCTATTAAACTTGATTTGGTTTACACTCATTTTTTTATTTTTATTGACTAATGGTTTAAGCTAGTATTTTTCAAAATTAAATAAAATTAGCAAATTATATTCATTTTAAAATATATTCTGAATAATTTTTGCTAATTTCAATCAATTTAAATGTATTACATTGAAGAAATTCATAAAACGAATGGGGATCGTCTTTTTAGCACTTCTTGGCGTTGTTTTAATTATTACGGTACTTTTTGTCAATTTAAGCCCCCAGTTTGGAAGAAGCGCCACATCTGAGCAAAAAAAGAACTATGAGCAATCCAAAAATTATGCTAAGGGGAAATTCATAAACCAGATTCCTACAAAAATGGACATCAAATTTTTTAAGATGCTCAAAGAATGGTTTAAAAATGATCCGAGCCGTAACCCTATAAAAGAAATACCAACCCATAAGATTAATGTAAGTGACTTGAAGTCTTATACTGATAGCTTGCCAAGGCTGACCTGGTTTGGGCATTCGGCATTTTTGCTCGAAATGGACGAGCAAATCATATTAATTGACCCTATGTTTGGGCAATACCCTTCACCACACCCCATGTTGGGCCCAAAAAGATATAGTACAGCTCTACCGATTGAAGTTGATCAACTACCCACGATCGACGCGGTAATATTCTCGCATGATCATTATGATCACCTGGACTATGGCACCATCAAAAATATCCACCAAAAAGTGCGTAAATTTTATGTTCCCTTAGCTGTTGGTAATCATTTACGTAGTTGGGGAGTAGATCCTGATAAAATTGAAGAGCTTGACTGGTGGGACATGACCCTGCATGATCATATTCAGTTAATCTGTACACCTGCACGGCATTTCTCTGGGCGTGGCCTTTTTGACAGGCAAACTACCTTATGGAGTTCGTGGGTGATACAGGGCAAAACAGCTAAAATATACTTTAGTGGAGACGGAGGGTATGGCCCTCATTTTAAGGAAATTGGAGAAAAATATGGCCCATTTGACATCTCTTTGATGGAATGTGGGCAATATAATGAAGACTGGCATGCCATACATATGATGCCTGAGGAGACCGCCCAAGCCGCTGCAGATCTAAAAAGTGAATTATTTATGCCCATACATTGGGGCGCATTTACATTGGCATTTCACAGTTGGGTAGACCCTGTTGTGCGAGTAACCAAAAAAGCTGAGGCCCTTCAAATACCTTGCACAACCCCTAAAATAGGTGAGCCGATTATCATCAACACTTCAAATTATCCGAAATCAGAGTGGTGGAAGGAATATCAGGTGCCTTAATACTTTTATGTTTTTAACAATTTCTGCAAAATTCATTGAAATTTATATTGAAAATGAATATATTTTGCAAAATTTGATCAAAATAATTATTTAGTTTGAAAGCTCAAACTTCTCACTGATACTGTTACCCGCCACATCTTCTTGCTGATATTGTATGGCGTATTTAATCTGACGAGCATTAAATTGCATGGCTATCGTCTTTAATAAAACCTGCACACCATGTTGGGAATCTAAATCTATAAAACCACTTACACCAAAGTCAATCACACCCTGGCTACTGACAGTTTCAGATATATCCAAATTGATGTTTTCAGACTTTACCATAACTTGTGATGAGCTCATAACTTTGAGCCGATCTGCCGGAAAATGCCCTGACAATGCCTGCATCACATTATCAATATGATCTGTTCGCAATGTACCTGTAACTCTAAATTTCATTCTATTTCGTTAATTTTGAATGATTTTTGCAAATTTCATTAAATAAAGTCAAAATTCAAGCAAATTTAGGCCAATTTTTTAATAATCGGGATGCCTAATTTCACGCTCCTCACCTAAGCTATTACGACCCTCATCTTCTTGCTCATAAGCAATTGTGTATAGAATTTGATATTTTTCAAATGAATGAGCCATTTTTTTTAGTACTACTTTCACTTCCTGATTTGATAAGACGCTTATAGACCCACCCATCAAAAAATATAGTTGGTGATCGTCTTGATCAGATTCATAAATCTCTAAGTCAATAGAGTCTGTTTTTACAAAAAATTGCTCTGGACTTTTAATCCGTACATTTTCTGATGGCACAATTTCATTTAAACTTTGTTTTAAATTTTCTAGGTCTTTAAAAGTTAATTCACCTGTGATCCGATAAATCATAAATTAGTAAAATATTCTTTATCTTCTGAAAGCTGATTTCCATCTTCATCTTCCTCATAATACACTAAATCGAATTGTAAGTCTAAGTTTAACAAACTAATTTTTACTTTTTCTAATAATAATTTAAGATCACTTTCAATTCCAATAAAATTTATCTGGATCTGATACTCAATCTCATCTAAAGTATTGATATATAATTCAAATTGATCTTCAACTAACTCAATATCATATCCAAAAATTCGAGGCCTCCCTTTTAATTGAGAGAACTGATCAGATAAGGAAGCAACAAGTTTTTCCGGTAAAATATTTGTTACTGTACCACCTACTCTAAATATCTTTTTCATAAATTTATAAACGGTTTGAGGTCAAAACTACTTCCCTGAGGCTGTATTGCAATATTTTCTACGTTTAAATTTGGATATGTTGCACGAATAGTATCCTTTAATTGCTTCAACCCTTTTATAACTTTTTTATCAGGTTTCGCATTTATAATTTGCTCTTTCATCAAATATCTAAAATCATCATATGCTTTTCTATTATATTTGCTTTTATTTAATGCAATATCCTCAGCCAATTCATGCAGTTGCTTTGAATTCATATTTGAAATATCAACCACTTGACCTTCTCTAATAATTTTTTCCTTATACGTTTTTCTTATAATATCATCAAATTCATCCCTGGAAATTATTGCAACTAAGTCTACATCATTCGCTTCTGGATTACGTAATGACGAACCTTGTACCCTTACATCCTTTGATGATACGCCAATATTATCTAAGCCTTCCTTAAGCTCTCTACTAAACTGTTCAAATTGTTCTTTATTTTGAAACCTAAATGGATACCCTCTAGGCCTTATAACATTAACCCAATTATCCATCTGTTCAACCAACTCTGTCGCAGAAAGCCTCTTAGCATCACGGCTACTTACAAATAGTAAATCATCAATTTCATCATCGGTCAATTTTAATGCCCTTCCATTCTGAATGATTGCTGTAATTTCTTCATCCGTATGCGTCAATGAGAACTTTGGATTTGAAGTAATACGTTGTAGCAACCTTTTCTTAAATTGTTTTCTTACAACAGCATTAATGGCAACGTTACCTGCGCCAAAAATTAATGCCCCACCACCGCCAAGAGCAGCTCCTTCTAGCGTCCCTTTAATTAGATTTTTACCAAAGGTTGAAAGAGTATGCCAAACGCCTTTACTCCAAGTGTTCGCATCCATTGCTGTGAAAACTGCTTCATTCATTAAACCAACCAAAGCACCCTCCATCACACCCTGCTTGAATACTGGTTTCATTGTACTCACAAATCTACTCACTGAGCTTTTTCCAGCATTTTCAGTAATCTTTGCTATTGTAGAAGCAGAGGCTTTACCTCCCTTTCCAACAACATGGGAAAAAGCAGCACTTGCACTTCCCATGATCCTAAGGGCAACTACTGACGTTAATCCATCAATACCAAAACCAACTGCATCCTTAAGGTTTGGATCATAATAGGTGCCTGCCATGCCTTCTTTTGTAGCGACACCTACCACACTTGATGCAATAGAAGCTGCCGCTGCTTTCCCCCAAATTCCTGACAAAAAACCTGAAAGTGCAGGACCTGCACCAGCACTACCTGTTCCAAATGTAAGTGCTGTCACTGCAATTGCCGCAGCCGTTGCTGCAACTGTAGCACCAACATTGGCCACAAATTCTACCGATTGAACGTAATCATCGTATTTTTCATTAAAATTGGCATGCTGAGCAGCCAAAATGGAAATTTCATCAGGGTCAATAAGCCCATCTTCCTTTGCCTTTTCTAAAAATTGGGAAAAACTCACTCCAGCCTCCCTGGACACGTCTGCGTCACCTTGGGTAAATAAATTTGTAATGCCAGTGTAAGCAATGTCATATTTATCTCTCCAATCTATCTCCCTATTGTGCTCGCGAATAGCTTCTTTATCCTTTACGCGTTGTTCTAACATGCCCGAAATCATCTTTTTCCCAGAATTCTGCTTATATTCATAAAACGGAAATCCAAGTAATTTATCTAAATAGGTATCATATTCATTATCATACTTCCCACCTAAATCTACTAGCAATCTTTTATTTAAACTTAAAAAGGCTTCTCTAGCTTTATTTTGTTCAGTCAGAGGAATTTCTTCTTCTGGAATTTCACCATTACACTTTTCTAAATAATACCCCAAACGGTATTTGAAGCGTTCTTTTGGGTGCATTTTTTCAAAAAGCACATCCAGCATCTCTTCTATAGTACCGTCAAATGACCCTCCCAAGGCATAATCTAAGGCTTTTTCTGTTGGAATTGCTCCATATTTCTCCTGAAGTGCCGCCTTATCTTGATTTTTTATATCCTCTTCTGAAGGAATCATGGAGCGTATTATAGCCTTCTCTTGGTCGTTAAGTGACCATGCTCCTTCAATCATAGCTAAAAACTTCGGGTCTTTAGCAAATTTAATTCGATCTTCAATCGAAAGTGATGCGATGAGATCAATCAGCCCGACTTCTTGTGTATTCCATAAACCAAATGCTTCATCCACATTATATTTAGCAATTTCAAATGTATCACCATTTTGGTAATGTGATAGAATTTTTTGTTCGTCTAAATCTAAGTATCCTAATACTGCTTTTACTTCTGTGTCACTTGCCAATTGATCTCGTTGCTCTTGATTAGGCAAAAGGTTAAAGGCCTGATAAATCATGTCTTCATCCATCGTCAGCCCCAAAAAGTCCCAGTTGCGCAAAATCATTTCTTTGGCCTGAGTATAACGATCCATACCAGCTGTTTGGATATGATCAAGATAATGAGAGTCTCTCACATCTCCATCCATCAGTTCAAGCATGGACCTTCCTTCATATTTATCGTGAGAAGATGACTCTGAACCTGATAACAACTTTTTCCGCTCTTCCCCATCTTCCATATTTTTAACTCGCTCCATTACATTCTTTACTGCGGGGTCATCCGTACCAGCCCCATCTACAGCAATATACATACGCTCTTTGAGCATCTCCGCCTCTGAACCCATGCATAAAATCTTTATGGAGTGAAATTCTGTATCTGGCTCCGGTTCACCGTATTTCTTATAATCATCTATAAATGAAAAAATTTCACGATCCTTCAACCATAAATTCTCCCTATTGGTTTTATTCAATTCCATGATGGAATTATAAACTCTTTTTTCGTCATCTCCCCAGATACTTTCAGCAGAAATTATATACTCTTTTACAATTTGATAATGCTCATCATTATTTCTTTTACCACCCAATAAGAACATTCTGGCTTTGTAGTATTCATCATCATTCATGAAGCCCTTCAGCCACATTCGACGGGAATAAAAATTTGTTTTCCTAAATTCTTCTATTTCCTTTTTGGTGGCATTTTTAAGTATCTCTAATATCACATGCTCCTTTGCGTTGGACCAAGTAACCTGATACTCTAATTTATCTATTAAAGCCATTGTTGGAGCGAGCAGACGATAAGCCGCCCTTGAAATTTTACTGTTTGCATCATCTCGAAACCTAATCTCTAATTTTTTACTATACCATCGGTTATAAGTTGATCGGATTTTTCGGCGAAGCGAAAGCGAGGTACCCTTAAGTTCATTAAGTGCTTCCTGTTCTTGTTGCCAGGTTCGATTAAAGCAATCATATATCTTCTCCGCCTTTCTTTCCGCATTTTCATCGCTTTCAGTATATGCTTCAACGTCTTCACGTGTTGTGCCTATCATTTCAAGAAATCGATCATAATCCGTTTTGGGCTTTTCTGGCTCTGTTTCTTGCTCAGTTTCGTCAAAAACATCAGGTGCCGGCGTAAAAAGCTGCTCCTCTACAGGTGTAAAGTTTTGCTCCTCTGGGCCTGGTGTATAATTTATTTCATCAGCTGGAGCAGTTTCCTCCACTTTAGGTTTCTTGCTTGTCTTTTTCTTCTTGGGCGCAGCATTTGCATTTGTTCTTGCAAAAACTTCATCTTCAATTATTTGCATATTATGCGCAAGAGCTGAGTCTGGTGCATTCATATAAGCTGCTCGTAGCTCTTGAAGCATAGCCTCTAACTCATAATCTGAAAGGGTTTGGACGTATTCTTGCGTTAAGCTTGATGTGAAAGGATCTATGGGGTAACGCTGAATAATATTTTGTGCTGATCCACTTGAATTACTGAGGTTACTTGCTGGAGGACCTGCACTGCCATTAGCAGCTTTTTCACCCATAACATCAGCCTCTTTTTCTAATTCATCTTGGTCGTTTATTTTTTTTCCCTTAAGTTGTTTGGTAGGTGTTACTCGGCCTTGCTTTTGCTGTACTGTATGCCAAGCTTCATGGGGTAAATGCTGCTCTTGACCTGGGCCTAAGTGAATATTTGAACCTTGGGCAAAAGCGTGAGCACCTACCTTTGCTGGCTCAGATGAATTATAATGAACTTTAACATCATCCAGATTTTCCCCAGACATCGACTCCACATTATCTTTCAACGTATTGGGCAAGCCAGTTGAGTTACCCTTCGACATCATGTTCATGAGTTGACCATCTGCTGACCCTGCATTACTCTTGCTCATCATCTGCATGAGCTCCCCTTCTTTATCTCCTAAGGAGTACCTAATATTACTTTGGTCCTTCTTTTGAGATGCCTTTTCACTGGGTACTTTCTGCTGGCCATCTTTTTCAGGTTCTGAATAGGTCTCCATCTAGATATTATTAAAAATATTGGTTCTTAATATTAACTAATGTATTAAGTATATGCTTGCGTTAAGGTTGTCTTTAAAAAATGTTACTACCACCAAAAATTTGAACCGAAAGTGACCTTATCATAATATTGAATATAATTTGCTAATTATATTCAATAATTAATTGAAATTAACCATATTTAGCAAATTTCATTGAACAAGGCATAATTATTCAATCTACATAATTATTAATGTAAAGACAATCAATTGCAATAATTAGGCATCCACATCAAAAAAAATTATCTTTGTAATTCATCGATAATTTAATAACTATGCCAGGTTCAGAACTATTCGGACAAGAAGAAAAAAAAGAAGTAATGGATGTATTAGAAACAGGTATTTTGTTTCGATATAACCACGAAGCTCAACGAAATGATATTTGGAAAGCCAAAACCTTTGAGCAAGAATTTGCAGCCTATTATGGCGTGAAGCATTGCCATATGTGTTCAAGCGGTACTACTGCTGACGACATCACATTGGCAGCTTGTGGGGTTGGAGTTGGTGATGAAGTTATTGTACCACCATTTACTTATATAGCGCCCATCGAAGCGGTTTTAAAATCTGGTGCTAAACCTGTATTTGCAGAAATCGATGATACGCTTTGCCTTTCACCGGAAGGTATCGAAGCCGTTATTACTCCTAAAACAAAAGCCCTCATGCTCATCCACATGTGCGGCGCAATGGCTAAAATTGAAGAAATTGTCGCGATTTGCAAAAAACATAATATTTTATTGATTGAAGATGCTGCACAAGCAATAGGAGCTACTTTTAATGGTAAAAAAATTGGTACATTCGGAGATATCGCTTGTTATTCATTTGATTTTTTTAAAACCATAACGGCTGGAGAGGGTGGTGCCATTACTACCAATAATGATACCCTATATGAAAAATCACATATGTATGCAGACCATGGGCACGACCATATTGGTACCAACCGCGGAGCCGAAGGTCACCCAATATTAGGCACAAATTATCGAATCAGTGAATTGCATGCTGCTGTTGCTCTTGCACAATTTCGCAAATTACCAACAATACTAGAAAATCAGCGAAAAAATAAATCGATCATCAAGCAAAAGCTTGAAAGAATTGGCGAGATTAAGTTTAGGCATTTACCCGATCAAGCAGGTGATAATGCTAGCTTCCTAAGCTTCTTTATGCCCGATATTCAATCTACTCAAAAATTATTAGAGATTAGTAATGAAAAGGGTTTAGGACTTATTTATTGGTATGATAATAATTTCCATTACCTGAAAAATTGGGATCACCTAAAGCAATTAAGCACAGCCTATCCATTGGCAATTGATAAAGCTGAATGGACAAACTATATGAGCCAACTTGAGCTACCCAAAACGAATGACTTGATGTCTCGCATGATTTGTATTGGAATCAAAATCAAGTGGCCTGAAAACGAAATTGCTCCATTTGCTGATCAATTAGTTCAAGCTGTAAAAGAATCTGTAAGCGTAACCGTATAAACTAAAAAATATGGAAGAGGTACTCACCAAAAGCCCCCACCTAGAAGCACGAAATTTCAAAAGTGTTGATCACTGTGTGTTT
>JAUIFR010000117.1 GCA_030430325.1 Bacteroidia bacterium
CCACAGCCATTTTCGGCTCTTACACGATAGAAATACGTTGTATTTAAATTAAGTCCATTCACATTGGCGCTCGTCACGTTGCCCACATCCAGATCGTTAAAGCCTGCTACAAAGATCGTGAATAACGCATCCTCTGCTACATCTAAACGATACGTCGTTGCACCTGCTACCGCTTGCCAGTTCGCATCAAAATTATCACAATCTTCATTACTAGCTGCATCGGCCACTGGATTGGCTGTCACATCCAATGTGGTCGCTGTCTCAGTATTTGAGTTGCCACTCGCTCCACAGCCATTTTCGGCTCTTACACGGTAGAAATACGTTGTATTTAAATTAAGTCCATTCACATTGGCGCTCGTCACGTTGCCCACATCCAGATCATTAAAACCTGCTACAAAGATTGTAAATAAGGCATCTTCCGCTACATCAAGGCGATAAGAAGTAGCATTTGCATCTGCCTGCCAGTTTGCATCGAAATTATCACAGTCTTCATTCGTTGCTGGATCAGCAGTTGGGTTCACTGTAAGGTTTAATGTTGTCAGTGTTTCTACATTAGAATCCCCACTGGGCCCACAACCATTAACAGCACGGACACGATAAAAATAGTCCGTATTTAAGTTAAGACCAGATACATTAAAGGTCGTTACATTGCCAACGTCCTGAGCATTAAAGCCTGCAACAAATATAGTAAATAAGGCATCTTCTGCCACATCTAGTTCATAGCTTGTTGCACCCGCTACCGCTTGCCAGTTTGCATCAAAGTTGTCACAGTCGACATTGGTGGCTGGGTCAGCAACTGGGTTTGCGGTTAAATTTAATGTAGTTGCCGATTCCACGTTCGAATTCGCACTAGTTCCACACACATTGACTGCTCGAACGCGATAAAAGTAGGTAGTATTTAAATTAAGGCCAGTAACATTAAAAGTGGTGACATTGCCCACATCAAGATCGTTAAAGCCTGCTACCATGATGGTAAATAAGGCATCTTCCGCTACATCCAGACGATAGGAAGTTGCATTGGCATCTGCCTGCCAATTTGCATCAAAATTATCACAGTCTTCATTCGTTGCTGGATCAGCAGTTGGCGCGCTCGTTAAATTAATTACATTTACCGTTTGTAATTCAGCTAATTCATCATCTGGACAATTATTACCAGAGATTACTTGAACATTAAATGTTGTTGAAACGGTAAGGTTTCCTGTAGGTAAGCTAATTGTTCCACCATTACCAGCCACAGGAGCTCCTACATTTGAATCATCTGCATCATTTCGAAGCTGATAAGTAAAGGCAGCTTCTGACAGATTTACATCGATAAAAGTACTTGTGCCTTCACATATATTATCTCCCTGCTTATCCGTATCTAAACCTGAATCTGGTGCAGGATCTGTTCCTAATGTAAAAAAATGACCATCGTTCTCTGTATCTCCACCTAATTCTTTAACGACAATTCCATATAAAACGCCTGGTTGAAGACCATTCAATGTCTCAGTAACTCCCTGTACAATTGGAATTGGTGGCTCAGCAGCTGGGAAGACGATCTCTAGGGTAAATGGTCCATCACCATCGTTTACAGTCACATCAATAGAGCCATTGTCAATTGTGGCACATGAGTTTTGTTGATTATCATATGTTACATCTAAATCTATACTAAAACTCTGCAGAGGAATCAAAAGTGCAGAGATCAATAAATAATATAGAATTGTGCTAATACGTTTAAGCATATATGCTATAATTATATTTAAACTTTATCTCTATATAGTACTATTATTTCAGTTATCTGTACAAAAAGATTACAAAGACAAAATATAGTCCAAAATGGTCATCATTAATAAGTGAACCATACGCATTAAATACAAGTGTAATATTTCCAATAATTTTACAAATAAGTCCCTTAAAGCTAACTACCTGTTAACGTTTCGGCTAGTCCCTAAATTAATGTGTAGGCTAAACTAATTCCTATGACTTTTGAAAATTCCAAAATGGAAGTTGTAATTTTATTTTGTTAATAAATTAGATATTTAACTGTTGTAAGCCACATGGGTAAGTTTTAATCTCAGAAACAGTTATTGATCAATAATGGAAAAATTAAGCATCAAAAAATCATTTTTAGATACAAAATTGATTTTTTTTGAATAAATTTAGCAAATTACATTCAAAAATTTTGATTTCTAAGTATTAGAATGAAAAGCAACTATTTCATTTATATTTTGGCCTAATTACTTTACCTTCTTAGGCATGCGAATTCATTTTAGGAGCTCCAGCCATAATTTCCTCATTGGCAAATGAAGCAAATTGCTGAAAGTTTGTAATAAATGATTCTGCTAATTGGTTTGCCTTTACTTCATAGGCATTTTTATCATCCCAAGTATTTTTTGGATTAAGAATTAACGATGGCACATCATTACAAGCTTCAGGCATCATAACTCCAAAAATATCATGTTTAATGTAGCTTGCTTTATCAAGCGTACCTTCTAAAGCTGCTGTAATTAACGCTCGAGTATAACTTAATTTAATTCTGGACCCAATTCCATATGGTCCAGCTGACCAACCCGTATTAACTAGCCATACTTTAACTTGGTGTTGTTCCATTTTTTCCCCTAACATTTCAGCATATTTAGTAGGGTGAAGTGGTAAAAAAGGAGCTCCAAAACAAGCAGAAAATGCTGTTTGCGGTTCTGTAATGCCCGCTTCAGTACCTGCTACTTTAGCAGTATAGCCTGATATGAAGTGATACATAGCTTGTCCCTTACTTAATTTGGAAATTGGAGGAAGAACGCCATAAGCATCACACGTCAAAAAGAAAATATTATTAGGCACACCACCAACAGATGGGTTCACAGCATTAGCTATATGATAAATAGGATACGAAGCCCTAGTATTTTCTGTAACTTCTGTATTGGTATAATCTACTGATCGAGTCTGAGGGTAGAACCGAGTATTTTCTACTATGGCACCAAACTTAATGGCATCAAATATCTCAGGCTCTTTTTCTCTGGTTAAATCGATAACTTTAGCATAACAACCACCTTCAAAATTAAACACCTCTTTGCTGGTCCAACCATGTTCATCATCACCAATCAATGCACGCTGTGGATCCGCAGACAAAGTAGTTTTACCCGTTCCGGAAAGCCCAAAAAAGATAGCGGTATCACCTTCTTTGCCAATATTTGCCGAACAGTGCATAGAAAGTACACCATGCTCTTGAGGCAACAAAAAATTAAGAACTGAAAAAATTCCCTTTTTGATCTCCCCAGCATAGGCCGTACCACCAATTAAGATCATCTTCTTGGAGAGATTTATAATAGCAAAATTTGATTGACGAGTTCCATCTACCTCGGGGTCAGCCATAAATTCCGGACAATGAATGATCGTAAAATTAGAATCAAACCCTTTAAATTGATCTGAAGTTGGCCTTAAAAACATGTTATAGCAAAAAAGATTATGCCAAGCATGCGTATTGATCACCCTCAAACTTAAGCGGTAATTTTCGTCTGCTCCTGCATAGGCATCACGAATATATAGCTGTTTATCAGCAAGAAACTGCACCATTTTTTGATGCAATTGGTCAAATTTTTCTGTACTTATTGGAATATTAATATCCCCCCACCACACTGTATTTGAAGTATAATCGTCTTTTACTATAAAACGATCCTTAGGCGATCGCCCAGTAAACTTGCCTGTATCACACATTAATGCCCCTACGTCCGTTATACTTCCCTCACCATTTGACAAAGCCTCTTCATAAAGTTGAGCTGGACTCAAATTCCATTTGGCAACTTTGCATGCGGTTATACCAATTTTGCTTAATTCTTCCAGACTATTGGGCGTGTTCATACCTATAAATTTAGTTCCAAAACTCCTCTACAAAACTATTGGGGCTGCAATTTAACGAAATTGAGTGGAAATAAAAAAAGTGAATTTTACCTTGTAAGTTACATTGTCTTAAACATTAAAATTAACCCCATCTAACTGGTCAGACAAAATTTAATTATAAATGCGATCTTTTAATGGTATGATTAATTATAGCACCAAATATTTATTTTTGAACTTATTTTGCCGAATTTATTCAATTTAACGTTTTTTTTAAACTATTTTAGCAAAATTCATTCATTAAATCAATTTAGGCAAATACCTTTCTTTAATAATATTTAAATGATGTAACTCATGCCCCAAAATCAGGTATCCAATCGCTCGAACGCTAACTTGATGGCCACTAGCTTTACCCCTTCTCAATAGTACTTCATCAGTAAAACTATTAAATAATGTTAATGTTGATTGCCTTACAGCCATATATTCATCCTTTATATTTTCAATAGATCGATTAGCAACTGCAGCAGCATTCACATAAAGATCTTGATCAAAACCTGGTAGCTCCGTTTTGTCCTGGCGTGCCATTGAAAGTGCCCGATACCCAAATATTCGCTCGGTATCAATTATATGAATGAGTACCTCTTTAATGGTCCACTTACCCTTTTGGTAACTGAAGTCCCACTGTGGATCATAAAGATCCTGTATTAGTTCATAAACTAATTGTTGACTATTATCGAGTTGCGCAATAAGCTCCTCACTATCATTCACTAACCTCAAGTATAGGTTAGCATAGGCTGGGAATTCATCTTCTTGCAGAAATGCTATTTTTGTATCCATCGGTATTAACATTTTTTATTCAAATTAATAATTCTTTATCCTAAACCCAACCTTAATTTATAAACCAAAGAAATTTTATTCTTCGCTATAGCACCTAATTAATTTTCATTAATTTATTTTACCTTTGATTAATATGGGTAGACTCATCATATTATTTTGTTTGGTTACAAATTTGGCTTTTGCACAAACCGACTCCGTGCGTAACAAAAAGGTTATTTGGGTTAGTGCTGGAGCTGCAGGTATCTATACGGCTTCCTTAATTGGATTAAGTGTATTATGGTACAGCGAGCAAGAACAAACTTCCTTTCATTTTTTTAATGATCAACACCAGTGGCAATTTATGGATAAAATGGGGCATAGCTATACTACATTTCAGTTGAGTCATGTAGGTATAAATGCATTTAAATGGGCTGGTTTGCCATCAAAAAAAGCCTATATTTTGGGAGGTATCACTGGGTTTCTTATGATGACACCTATTGAAATAATGGATGGGTTTTCTTCCCAATATGGAGCATCGTGGGCCGATATACTGGCCAATGCAGCAGGGTCCGCATTGGTTATAAGTCAGTTTTTATTATGGGACGAAATTCGTATCCACTTCAAATTCTCCTATCACCCAACATCGTTTGCTGATTTACGCCCAAATGTACTTGGAAAGCAATGGGCCCAACGTATAGTAAAAGACTATAACGGCCAAACCTACTGGCTTTCGTTCGACATCTACAAATGCTTACCTCCCAAAAATCAATTTCCGAAATGGTTAAATTTTAGTATTGGTTATGCGGCTGAAGGCATGGTGTATGCCACTCATTCAGATAATATTGCTGCTGGATACAGGCCTTATAAGCGGCTGTTAGTAGGGCTAGATATTGATTTGACGCATATAAAAAGTAAGCATAAATTTATACGATCGTTTTTGCACCTAGTTAACCTCATTCGTTTGCCTGCACCTGCCCTAGAGATGAATAGTAAAGGAGAGTTAAGGGTGCATGGGTTATATTTTTAATGTATTTTGCTAAATACGTTGAATTAAAATGAGCTAATTTTACAAAAAGATATGTAATCGTTTTTTAATTTGCATGCAATCCCTAATTTTGTCAAAATTTAGGTCAAAATGCTAGATTATATCATTGTTGGGCATGGGCTAGCTGGAGCTACGGTTACTCATTTACTACAAACACAAGGCAGTCAAGTAGTTGTTTTTCAAGACCCTAACAAACCAAGTTCATCTCATGTTGCTGCTGGCATCTTTAATCCAATTACAGGCAAACACGCTGTGAAAACCTGGATGGCGGAGGAATTATTTACTAACCTACGTACATTTTACAAGCAATTCGAACAGACATTGAATGATTCATTTTTATTTGAACTTCCAATTTACAGGCCTTTCAAAGCACTTGCAGAACAAAATGAATGGATAAGCCGAAGTGATGAGCGGGGGCTACAAGAATGGGTAGAACAAGTCTACTCAAAAAGTCAATTTGGTAATTTTGTTCAAGATGACTTTGGGGGTATTTACTATAAAAAAGGAGGCTATGTTGACCTACGTGCGATGATTGCCTCACACAGAAAGCTCTTGCAACATCAACAAATCCTAATTGAACAACCCTTCCTTTATGAACACTTACAAGATCATGGTCAATTTGTAACTTACAAAAACTGGAAAGCACGACGTATTATTTTTTGTAGTGGTACCTTCGAAAAAACTAACCCTTATTTTGACTGGTTACCCTATCGTTATGTTAAGGGGGAACTGCTTCACCTTCAGATTGACCAAAAATTACCCTGCTTGTTTACTCGAGGTATTTTTCTTTTACCCCTTAAAGATGGTACCATAAAAGTAGGTGCTACTTACGATTGGAAAGATAAAAGTTGGGAAACCACAGCACAAGGCAAATCCATTTTACTAGAAAAGTTTCAGAAATTATACAAAGGCAATTTTGAGGTGATTAATCACTGGGCAGGGATCAGACCCGCCACGCTTGATCGTAGACCATTTGTAGGCTTACATCCACACCTTCAAAACTTAGCCATTTTGGGTGGTTTTGGCACAAAAGGTGTTAGTTTAGCTCCATTTTTTGCCACCCAACTTATTGAGCATATCGAAAAAAGCATAGAAATAGACCCACAGGCTTCTATTCAACGTTATTATTCCAATTTCAATACTTAATTATTTATACTAATCATTACGTTTGGTGAAAGTATATCGTCTCATAGATATAATTTCGAAACAATTACTTGTACGCAATGAATAAATACCACCTTAATGGCATACCCCATTTCAATTACCCCACAACCTTTAGCGAAACCGTCACTTCTATATGCAATGAGATTTCATATTCAACCGGTAAGTTTTCAGCCAAACCGTCTATTTCCAATAAGAATTTCCCTGGTCCATTTAGATAAGCTTCAATATCTGCCTTATGCGATGGATCCAATGGAATTTCAATTTTGGCACCACTTTCTGCAAGATCCTTGATCTTTATTTTATCTAAAGTTGCTATAAGTTGAGGAGTTTCGCCTTCAGCAGCATAATGGTAAATACCAGCTGACAATGTCGTCTCCGGATTATTTTGAGACGGATTGTAACTTTTCATGCCGTAGCTGATTTTATTTATTTTAATATTTTCAATTTTATCCTCCCATTGCTTGTAGGAGCTGTATTGATTTAAATCAAAATCCCGAACGTACCTATAAGTCATCTCATTCTGTTCTTCATCTGTTACATTAACAGAAGTAATACGTTGGTCCAATGACCACTCCGTAGTATGATTTAGCACAAACAAATCTTCACATGAAGCAAAGAGTATCACACCAATTATTCCGACTAGTTGAACACTTAATTTTTTCATTATTTGGGAGGGTTTAATTATAAAATATATCCCAAATTTATATATTATATGATATTTAACCAATTATTATTTTATATATTTAGCAACAATGCAATATATTTTATATTTTTGGATAAAAATCCAAGAAGATCGTAAGGCTAAGAAAATATATGATAAGAAGGTTATTTAAAACGCTTAGCAAAATTAAGATTGCTGCTAAAACCTGTATAATTTATAAGCTCACAGCTCGCTTTGCCGATAAACATGTCTGCCTCTACTTTTACAGGAATACGGTGAATATCATCAGATACCCAACAAGTAATCGAGTTTTCCCCATCAAATATTTGATTATCCGGCATGACAGGGACTAATTTTAACGCATTGATTATACCCATTTTAGTCTTTACTGTACCTTTTCCCTCATACAAGATATTAAAATCATATATTGTATCTTCAAAAAAGGCATTAATCTTAATGGTATCACCAATTGCAATATTTTTAAAATCAATGGCACGCAAATAAATATAACCGGTTATAATGTCTCTAATATTATTGGGTGTTTTGTAATACATTGGCTCTTTAAACTTTCCTGTGGCATTATCAATAACTTTCACCTCCACCATGTCTGAATTATGATCGAACTTGGTAATCTCTCGTAATTTATAATTGCCCTCTTTGATATTTCGATACGCCATATGCGGAACCAATGCCTCCGAATCAACATAAGCCCCCCAATGATCATTTACTTTAGCAATCCAACTGATCGCACCAGTTGTTTTACCAAAAACATCAAGTTTATAACAGTTTCTTAAGTTTACACGATGGAACTTGTCATGAATTTTGACTGTACCTTCGCCTATTGAAAAAATCCCATAGTTTAGCTTATACTCTATCACCTCTCCTTTTGCGATGCCATCAAAAGAAACAGGTATATATATTTGCTTTTCCTGATCCGCACTTATAAATGCTCCCATACATAAAATAAGCCCTATTCCTATTAGTATATTTTTCATTGCGAATGTTTCAAGTTAATTACCTTACAATTAAATAACGTAAACTAAAGATCAAAAGTTTCATCATAATTTTCCACGATGCTAAATTTGCTTGGCAAGCCTAATCACCATGATTATTAGAAACTCAATATTCAATTAACGCTTATCTTATATTTATTGAATACAAATAAAATGCCAAAAATTCAATTTTATATATTTAGATATATCAAAAATTTTTTTTAAGTTTGTCTAAATATTTACAAATGAGCGCAATTGAAATACATGATCTAATGGTGGCTTACAACCAAAAGCCTGTACTTTGGGGGATCGATGCTTTAATTCCTCAAGGGCAGATTACGGGAATAATTGGGCCAAATGGAGCAGGTAAGTCAACCTTATTACAAGCTATGATGGGACTTATCCCACTTCAAAGCGGATTTGTCAAATTTTATGGGCAAGAATTATCAGCCAACCTCAACAAGGTAAGCTACATCCCACAGCGTGAAAAGATTGATTGGGATTTCCCGATTCAAGTCAAAGACGTCGTAAAAATGGGGCGATATGGCAGGCTTGGTTTGTTTAAAAAAGTAACGTCAGTAGACCGAGAAATAATTGATGAAAGCCTAAGCCAAGTAGGTATGCAGGCTTATCGTAACAGGCAAATTGGAGAATTATCAGGTGGCCAACAGCAACGTGTTTTTTTAGCAAGAGCACTTGCTCAGCAAGCTGATATTTATTTGATGGATGAGCCTTTTGCTGGAATTGATGCAGCTACCGAAGCCAAACTTATGGAAATAATAAACAGTATGAAAGTCGCTGGAAAAACCATTATCATTGTGCACCATGATTTGTTTTCGGCTACTAAATATTTTGATTGGGCGCTTTTGCTTAATTTGAGGCTAATTGCGTCCGGGCCAAGTACTGAGGTTTTCGCACCTGAACTCATCGAAAAAACATATGGCGGAAAATTACCCATTTTGGAAGAAATCAGGGAGCGTTGGAAAGCTGAGCATTATTCACCTAAAGGCTGATTAATGGATATTTGGGCACTTTTTGGACTTCAAAATTACACCAATAGACTTGTTTTTATCTGTATTTCAATTTTAGCCATCACCGCAGGCAGTATGGGTAACTTCGTTTATGTGAAAAGAAAGTCCCTGATTGGTGATGCCATTGCCCATGCTTTACTCCCTGGTATTGCTATTGCTTTTTTAATAGCAAAAGAGAAAAATTACTTCATGCTCACTCTTGGAGCTACTGTGGCTGGCTTGCTAGCCATTTACTTTGCGCAATACTTAATTCACGCCACTAAGATTAAATCGGATACAGCCATTGCCATCACACTTAGTTTATTTTTTGGTATGGGCATCGTACTGATGACCTATATCCAACAAAGTGGACTTGCAACACAAAGTGGGCTTGATCATTATATCTTTGGAAGTGCCGCATCAATACTCAAAAGTGATCTCTACTTTATACTAACATTAGCTGTGATTGTGATGCTTCTACTAATAATATGGTATAGAGGCTTCTTTGTACATAGTTTCGATCCTGTTTTTAGTCAAACCATAGGGTTTCCAAGCAAATTATTAAATTTTTTGATGAACCTCACCCTTGTTGGTGTCATACTTATCGGTCTTCAAACAGTGGGGATACTGCTCATTGTTGCCTTATTGATAAGTCCTTCTTCCATTGCTAGTAACTTTACACCATCTTTCAAAAAAAGGATCGTTATTGCCATTATTGCAGCCTTTATTGCCACTTATATTGGCGTACAACTTTCTTTTGGGTTTCCGAAAATGCCCACTGGGCCATGGATCGTTGTTTCTTTATCAACTATGACTTTCCTAGCCCTACTCTTCGCTCCACAAAATGGTATATTTGCCCGCTATTTAAAGAAACGAAGGCAGCGATTCAAAATTTTGCATGAAAACATTCTGAAGACCATGTACCAAATTAATGAATCTAGCCCTGAAAATAAAGCTTTGAGCTTAGCAATGATTCAGACTAGGAGGCATATTCCAACTGCACAATTACGAAAAGGATTACAACAACTTAATAAAAATAAATTAGTAACATCTACCGATAATATAGAATGGAAGCTCACGAAGCTTGGTGCATCAAAAGGCCGAAGAATTACCCGCCTACATCGATTATGGGAGCTTTATTTAAGTGAGTACATGGATATTGCCAGTGACCATGTACATGACAATGCCGAATCCATTGAGCATATTATAACACCCGAAATAGAACAAAAACTTCAGCATAAACTAAAATTCCCTAAAGAAGACCCCCATCAAACGACTATCCCGTATGACCAATAGTAAGTTGGAATTGAAATGATTATTTTTTACAAATCCTTGGGAAAAACCAAATTGAGATCTTATCTTTGCCACCTATATTAATTTTGGGAATAAAGTCTATATTGTAAAACATGTATTTATCTACTGAAAAGAAGCAAGAGTTATTTCAAAATCATGGAATAAAGAAGGATAGTAAAGATACAGGATCTCCTGAATCGCAAATCGCATTATTCTCTTATCGAATTGAGCATTTAACAGCTCACTTAAAAAAGAACAAGAAGGATTATTCTACCCGATTAGGCCTACTTAAACTAGTAGGAAAAAGAAGAAGATTATTAAATTATTTACAAAAAACCGATATTGAAAGATATCGTAATATTGTCAAAGAACTTAAATTAAGAAAATAAAATAGGGGGATTTTGCGAAATCCCTTTTGTTTTCTCGCATATCTTGGCAAGGGTTCCATCGCAATATAACTAACAATTCACAGTTTATGTACGAAAAAAAAACGAAGTCCATAGTCATGCCAGGCGGCGGAGAAATCCACGTTGAAACAGGGCGAATTGCTCGCCAGGCAGATGGAGCAGTGGTACTTAAAATGGGTAATACCATGATTTTAGCGACAGTCGTATCAAACCAAGACGCTAAAGAAGAAATTGATTTTTTACCATTATCTGTTGATTATCAGGAAAAATTTGCATCTGCTGGAAAAATTCCGGGAGGTTTTCTTAAACGAGAAGGTAGACTATCAAGTCATGAAATATTGATTTGTAGGCTGATCGATCGAGCAATAAGACCACTTTTCCCAGATGATTACCATGCTGATACGCAAGTAAATATATCCCTAATTTCTGCAGATCCAAAGGTATTGCCTGATGCCTTAGCAGCTTTAGCAGTATCTTTTGCATTAAGCATCTCTGATATTCCATTTAATGGGCCGATCTCAGAGGTTCGGGTGATTAAATTAGGTGAAGCGTTTATTGTCAACCCCAATCAAGAACAGATAGATGAAGCTGATTTAGAACTAATTGTAGCAGCTTCGATGGAAAATAT
>JAUIFR010000118.1 GCA_030430325.1 Bacteroidia bacterium
TATAGGTTTTGGATTACAAAATATCGTCAACAATTTTATCTCCGGAATTATTATTTTATTCGAAAACCCAATTAAAGTGGGTGATCGTATTCGGATTGGAGAAATTCACGGTAATGTATCTAAGATTTCGGCACGTTCTACGACCATTATCACGAATGAAAACATCATCATGGTGGTCCCGAACGCAGATTTTATCAATAAGGAAGTAGTTAATTTAACTTATAATGATGCCCAAATTGCCATTGACCTGCCTTTTGGTGTTGCCTACAAAGAAGATCCCGCACATATTAGAGAGTTACTTGTCCCAATGGCAAAAACGCATCAAGGTGTACTTGATACTCCGGCGCCAGATGTGTTGTTCAAGGGTTTTGGAAGTAGTAGTTTGGATTTTGTTTTACGTGTTTGGACGGATACCTACACGGATAAAGAGCTTATATTGAAGAGTGAATTGTATTATCAGGTTTTTGAATTGTTTAAGGCAAATGAGATTGAAATTCCATTTCCACAACGAGATATACATGTGCGCTCTAATTTGGCTGGAGAGCCACTTCCGGCAATTGATTGAGTATTATACTAAATTTCATATAATGAATATTGAAGAATATAGAAACTACTGCCTTAGCAAAAAAGGTGTCACAGAATCCTTTCCTTTTGATTCTAATACATTGGTATTCAAGGTTTTAAATAAAATGTTTGCATTGGCTGATGTAGAAAATTTTGAAAGCATAAACTTAAAGTGTGATCCAGTGAGAGCTATTGAGCTTAGGGAGCAGTATAATGGTATAAAACCTGGATATCATATGAACAAAAAGCACTGGAATACAGTAGAAAACAATTCTGATGTACCTGATAGGTTGCTTTACACTTTGATTGATGATTCTTACCAGCTAGTTTTAGATAAGCTACCAAAAAAGGTAAGAACACAGTTGTAAAATATATGATTACAAGCTACTTCGTAGGTATGTTATCTCAAAATAGAATCAGAATTGGAAGGTAATTTTCACTTTTATAGGTTAACCACTTTAATATGTCCGAGTGTCATATTAATTATATTAAGCGCAAGTGGCATTAGTTTGAATGCCAATGCTTTAATTCAAGGTGATACCACCAAGTATCACGAGTTTGCCATGCACGCCAATAAATTTAAAGAATCAGAGCAATTTGATAATGCACTTATCTTGTATCAAAAAGCCTATGATGGATTTATTGCTAATAAACATTATCGACGTGCGATAAAGATGCTTAAAGAGATTGACCATTGTTATACATTTGATGGTGATTTTAAAGCGGCTAAAAAAGTATTAAGTCAGGCGTTACAGCTCACTAAAAAGCATTTGGGCGAGCATAGTATAGAGCATATCGATTTATTGGCAAATAAAGGGATTAGTTTGGCTATAATTGGAGAATATAAGCCAGCCAAACAATACCTTGTTTCAGCACTTTTGTTATATAAGCGTCATATAGGTCAGCCAACAGTACTCTTGGGTTCCATGTATAATATGTATAATTTTTACTACTTGCAACAAAATCAAAATGACTCTGCCCGTTATTTTGGCGAAAAGGCGCTTGCACTTGCGAAGGCTATTCATGTACCGGTACGTAATTTTATGCTGATTTCCTTGAATTTAGCTACTGCTCAGCTGGAGCGAGATAATTATATTCGAGTGCATGAAATATATGATTCTATTGATCAATGTGTTACATTATTGCCTGCCAATTCTCTTCAGGCATTTGTCTATTTTGGAAAAGCTGGTTTTTATCAAAAAATTGGTGATTTTCCACGTGCAAATAACTATTATGAAAAAGCGAAATCCATTTTTGGGAGCAATATAATATCTTATTTGTGTAATTAAAAATTATAATCTATATAAGTAATCAATGGACCATACCTGATGAAAGCTCGCTAACGTTAATGCGAAAATTTTATGAGGAAATAGCACATGGAATGCCTACAGATGCGGCTTTAGCAGCAGCTAAAAGGAATTATATTTTTAATAGCGATAACCTTAAGGCACATCCTTTTTTTTGGGCCTCGATTATTCTTACTACTAAGTCAAAACCAATGGACCAAAGTAATACTTGGAAATATTGGTTCGTACTAAGTGCCGCTGTATTTATTTTGGTTTGGGGGTGGTATATATTTAGAAAGTCAAGAAAAATAAAAGTTTGAGCTAGTTATTATAAATTACATTTATTAATTACACAAAAATTATTGCATTTAGGTAAGGAAATAATACAATTTTAGTAGCTTGCTTTGTTCATTTAGTTCATTTTTTAGGGGTTTTTATTAGATGAATGAGTTGTTTTTTTAAATTTGATTGAAATATTATTGGCTTTGAAGTTTGGTGATTACGACAATTAATGATCCTATTAAAGTTTAATAATTAACATATACAATTGATAATTAATATATTATGAATTTTTTTTGACGATTCTTAGTTTCAAAATAAATTTGAAGCTAAGACCAAGTTATCCGAAGAACTACATTCACAACCTTCGGCTCACGTCTTGCTTGTCATCCTTATCTACAAATTTTAAGTTAAAGTATTTAGTAAATAAATAGTAACTCCAACTTAAAATATGTGTAATTATTTATTAGAGTATATAAAAGGTTAATCGCACAAATTCAATATTAGGAAATGTGATTTAAAAGGCTTTTTTTACAAGATATTTTCCTAATGATTTTGCTGCCTTTGCATATCCTTCACCAATTCTAATCCCTGTATCAAAGTCACCATAACTAGCACTTCTACCTGGGGCGTTATATATCATGATTTTTGCTAGGACCTTCTCTGGATTGTCAACGGGTACAAACAAAATTTCTAGGTCTACATAGGCGTTTTTTTTCATCACCCCTACATTAAAACCGGGTTCAATAAAAACAGTATTCACAATCATTTTATATTTAGCTCCCTTCATTGAAGGTCTAAAAATAGCATCACCAGCATGCTTGTTAATTAATTCAGTAAAGCTAGGTTCAAAGTGGCTAGTTCTGTCATCGAGCCATGCTTTCTTCCATCTTTCCCCTCCTCCAGGCTCATCATTTTCAGCCTTTTCCATTTTTTCTTTTACATATTGACTTTCAGATTTTTTGCCAACTCTCATATCCTCATCATAAGTAAAGGCAAGGTCAATCTTTGAAACACCTTTTAAATCAGAAAGCTTTCCATCAGTAACTTTAATTTTCTGCGCTTCTAGTTGAAGGCCAATTAATATAAAAATGACAATTGATGCGCTATATTTTCCCATTTGATCAAAAATTTAAGTAAAAAACTAAGTTGCAATAATAAACTATTTTTAGGAGACATTCCTACTAATAGTTTATAAATTATTAAGTTTATTATTATGAAACAAATTTAGCAAAATACGTTCAAAAATTGTTAAATTTCACCAAATAGCTTTATAATTGCTTGTTTTCGATAGACAAAAATACCATTCAGTTGCTTCTTTACAAATAGTCCATGCGCTATGTTTCCAAGAATCCCCATTGGTAATTGATATGTGATACAATCATCCATCTGCACGCCTCCCTGAATAGGTTTAATAAAGTGTTCGTGATGCCAAATTTTATATGGGCCCACCCGTTGTTCATCAACAAAATAATCAAGTTCTTTAACCTGGGTAATTTCTGTCACCCAGGTCATTTTTATATTCAAAATTGGGCTTACTTTGTAGCGAATCATCATTCCGGGGTACATCTTTTGAGCTAAATTATCATCGAGCATTTGAAACCCAATATAATTGGGCGTAATCTTTTTAAGGTTATACGGAGACGAAATAAACGCCCATATTTCCTCCACTGTGGTAGGTATCTTTTGACTTATTTTGAGTTGATAAACAGCCATAACTAGTAGTTTACTTTTAAGTTTTAACAAACTTATTATAATAATTGTTTAATGTCTTCAGAAATTGTCATTAATTTTGGTATAAATTAGATTAGGGAGTGAAAAAAGTTTTAATTATTACATACTATTGGCCTCCAAGTGGTGGCTCTGGCGTTCAACGATGGCTGAAGATGAGTAAATATTTACCGGAGTATGGTTGGCAGCCAATTATTTTTACACCAGCAAACCCAGATTTTAACTTGAAAGACGAATCTTTATTGGAGGACATTCATCCACAGGTGGAGATCATAAAATGTCCAATTTGGGAACCCTATCAAATATTAGACCTCATAAAAGGCAAGAAAAGTAAACGAGAGAGCCAAGCGCTTGACGCAAGCAATAAAAGTATAATGGACAGGCTAGCCATTTGGGTTAGAGGTAATTTTTTGATTCCAGACCCTCGATTATTTTGGGCTAAACCCGCTTCAAAATTTATAATACCATATATAAAAGAGCACAATATACAATGGATGGTTACGACGAGTCCTCCACATAGTATGCATTTGGTTGGTTTAAGGATAAAAAAAAAATGTAATATTAAGTGGTTAGTTGATCTGCGTGACCCTTGGAGTGATTGGGACTTACTTTCAAAATTTAAAACGACTAAATGGGCCCGTAAGCGTCATCAAAAATTGGAGCGTAAAGTGATTCAACATGCGGATAAGGTAATATCTGTAAGCCCTAGTTGGGCCGCTGATCTTGATAAACGATATAATATTAAATCCACTGTAATTACAAATGGCTATGATGCAAATGATTTTATTACTGTAAATGATAGGTTGCCCAGTAAGTTTAGAATCATGCATGTTGGATTACTTAATGCCTTTAGAGTACCAAACTTATTATTAAAAGCATTGCGGCAATTAATTGAGACGAATCAAGATCTAGCCAATGACTTTGAACTATATTTAGCCGGAATGGTAGACAAACAGCTACAAGATATGTTAGAAAGCGATGACGTTTTGGGCCAATGCACAATTATTAAAGGCTACATACCGCATGATGAACTCCTTAGGGAATACCATCACGCGGCTGTACTTTTAATGCTTCAAAACCAAACATCAAATGCCAAAGGGCATATCCCAGGCAAGGTATTTGAATATTTAGCTGCTAAGCGCTGGATACTTGGAATTGGTAATGAAAATAGCGATGTTGCAAATATCATTGAGCGAGAAGAAGTAGGGGTTTTTTGTAACCCACAAGATTTTGAAGGGATAAGTAATGCCATATTAGGGCTCTATCAACAATATAAGGAGAAAACCATTGTTCAACATGCTGCAGCCCGATATACACGTAGCAATTTGGCCAAGCAGGTTGCTAATTTGTTAGATTCATTAACTTAATATTATGGAAACATTAATTTTTTTCTTTTTTTTATCGATAGCCTTTTCTTTTTTATGTTCTATACTTGAAGCAGTATTACTAAGCATTACGCCGTCTTATCAGAGCAGGGCAGTGCAAGAGGAGAAACCATTTGCAACTAACCTTGAGCAGTATAAAAAAGATATTGATCGCCCTTTATCGGCCATTCTCACATTAAATACCATTGCTCATACGGTGGGTGCTATCGGTGTTGGGATGCAAGCAGGTAAGTTGTATGGTACAAGTAGTCTGTCTCTCGGGCCAATTGTACTAAGTTACGAGTCGATCATTGCTGGGTTAATGACGTTAGCTATTCTAATTTTATCTGAAATTATACCCAAGACTATTGGGGCAAACTATTGGAGGCAACTCACTCCGTTTACCATTCGCACGTTGGCTGTTATGTTGGTTATTTTGGCCCCACTTGTATGGGTAAGTCAACTTATTACTCGATCTTTAAAAAAGAAAAAAGACCAAAGCGTATTAAGTAGGGCAGATTTTGCTGCTATGACGCAATTAGGGGCTCAAAGTGGTGCGCTTGATGACAGCGAGTATGCCATCATACAAAATTTACTTCGGTTTAACCGCCTTACTGTGCGAGCAATTATGACGCCTCAGACGGTTTCATTAATGGCTAAGGATCAACAAAGCATTCAGGGTTTTTTTGATCAAAATCGACCTCTAGCGTATTCACGTATTCCTATATTTGGAGAGAATCGATCCCAGATTACAGGTATCGTGCTGAAAGATGATATTTTACGGCAGTTAGCGGACGGTTTTGGTGAGCAGCCACTTGCAACACTTAAGCGAGAGGCAAATTTTATACAGGAAAGCGAAAAATTGCCCATACTCTTTAAGCAATTTACTGAAATTAATAATCACATTAGTATTGTCACTGATGAGTTCGGCAGTGTTGTTGGGCTAGTAACAATGGAAGATTTGTTTGAAACGCTGCTCGGAACTGAGATTATAGATGAATCTGATACAGTAGAAGACTTGCAGCAGATGGCGCGTGAACGGCGAAATAAGAAAAATTAGGTATAATGGGAAGTAATGGACAAAAATTAGCATAAAATTCAATATAATTTGCTAATTTCATTTAAATGAACATGATTATCTGATTATACCCAAAACGATTATTATATTGAATGTATTTGGCTGATTTTATTGAATTAAATTATTATTTGAATATATTTTGCAGAATATATTCATTAAAAATTTTACACTTTCTTCAACTTAGTCAAATAAAAGAAAAGCCCGATTCCAAAAATTACAAGTGGTATACTTAACCATTGGCCCATATTAAGTGCCAGCCCATCTTCAAATGCCACCTGATTTTCTTTATAAAATTCATATACGAATCGCAGGCCAAATACGACTACTAAGAAAATTGAGAATAGCACACCATGTGTGAGGTGTTGTTTTTTACGGTACCAAACGACCAGCAATAACCCAAAAAGCAAAATACATGAAATAGACTCAAACAATTGAGCTGGGTAACGCACAATTCCCCAAACCAAAAATTTGGCTTGCCATTTTCCTTCACTTTTAGAGAGCTGGTAATCTATAGCATCACCTGGTAGCTTTAAATGCTCGGCCACATAATGATGCTGAAAGGCGTTTTGAACATTTTGTTCTAAATATTTCCGAAGTTGATCCTTCGAGTAATCACCTGAAGCAAACCTAAGTGTAAGATCAATTGGCGCATAGCCTTTATCAGCGGATACAGATGAGTTTTCTTCAATGAGCACCTGCTCAACAGCATCGTCATTATCAAGCACCCAAACAGCATCCCTAGCAAAAACTACTCCAGTACTAGATTGAGAAGGGAGGCCTATAATCTCCGAGTTCATAAAATTACCCAATCGGATTAAACTACCAGTAAGAGCTATTACGATGACTAAGCGATCGAGTACCCAAAGGTAACTTTGGCCTTTTTTTCGTTTAGAATAAATATATAGTGCCAGTAAAATACCGATAGTCGCACCATGGCTCGCTAAACCTCCTTCACGTATTTTAAAAATATCAATGGGGTTCTCTAAGTATCGCATAGGCTCATAAAAGAATACATGACCTAGCCTCGCACCAACAACAGTTGCAATCAGCATATAAATAGTCAGGGTACCCACATCTTTTTCGGGCTTACCTTCCTGCTTAAAAATCCAGGCCAAGATTTGCTGGCTAATTAAAAATCCAAGACCGAACAAAATTCCATACCAACGAATGGACAATGAACCTATTGAAAAGGCCTCCGGGTCAATATTCCAAATGATATAACTTAAATTAGTCATGCGTATAGGGGTAATCAGATTGAGCATAAACATGTTCGAACGCCTCTGAAGCGTCTGGATAAGGAGAATTTTCAGCAAATTCGACACATTCTGCCACTTGCTGCTTCACATGCTGGTCAATTTTTGCAATTTCTTCCTGGGAAGCCAATTTATTATCGATCAGATAGCTTCGCTGCCCTGCCACAGGGTCACGCTCTTTATAGGAAGCTAACTCTTCTTTTGTTCTATATTTTGCCGGGTCAGACATAGAATGCCCTTTATAGCGATATGTACGCAACTCCAATAAATAAGGTCCCTTGCCACCACGCACATCCTTGGCTACCCGTTCAAACACTTCATGTACAGTTTCTACCGACATGGCATCCACCGCCTCAGCGGGCATATCATAGCTTTCAGCCAATGTATAGAGTTCCGTCACATTGGAGCTACGCTTCACAGACGTACCCATGGCATATCCATTATTTTCGATCACAAAAATAACAGGTAACTTATAAAGCATGGCCAAATTTAATGCCTCATGAAAGGCCCCTTGACGTACAGCTCCGTCTCCCATATAGGTGACACATAATTTCCCCGTTTTATTATATTTTTCCGCAAAAGCAATACCAGTACCTAATGGCACCTGGCCTCCAACGATACCATGTCCGCCAAAGAAATGATTTTCCTTATCAAACATATGCATGGAGCCTCCCTTACCTCTTGAAACACCCGTCACTTTACCATAAAGCTCCGCCATTACTGCCTTAGGGTCCGTGCCCAAAGCAATGGGATGAGCATGATCACGGTAAGCCGTAATATATTTATCTCCACGCTCCAAAGCACTTACGGCACCAGCAATGCAGGCCTCTTGGCCAATATATAAATGGCAAAAACCTTTGATTTTTTGCTGCCCATAAAGCTGCCCCGCTTTTTCTTCAAATTTGCGCATCAGCAGCATGCTTTCATACCAATGCAGCCTGGTTTCTTTAGAAAATCGATCTTTTGCCTTCGTTTTTCTTGTTACTTTTTGTTTTTTTACTGTTGCATTTGCCATTTAATACCATTTTGGAGGTTGCTGATCACTTTATCCAATAATAAAGTGTTGTGCGAAAATAGTAAAAAACATTCAAAACCGTAGCATGCACTTAGAATTATTACATTTAGTTCACTTTAAAAATTACCTAAATGCCCATGTTAAATTTGGGCCAGCACTAAATTGCATATTGGGCTCAAATGGAAGCGGCAAAACAAACCTGCTCGATGCCATTCATTATATTTCCTTTACTAAAAGTGCTTTACAGTCAACCGATCGGCTATTATTATTTGAACAAAAGGAGTATCTGCACTTACAAGCAAAGCTTAGAAATGAAGAAAATGAAATTATCGTAAAATGTGGCTACCAACCTGGTAAACCCAAGGTAATTAGCTGGAATGAGGAAAAATACGAAAAATTAAGTGCACATATCGGGAAAATACCGCTCGTGCTCATCGCTCCTGGAGATACAGACTTGATTCACGGCATTCATGAGCTCAGGAGGAAGTTTTTTGACCGGACTATTTCTCAATTCAATTTGAATTATTTAGAAACTCTAATTCAATATCAACATCAACTTAAGCAGCGAAATGCCTTGCTCAAACAAATATTTGAAGGAGCAACATATGACCAGCAACTCTTGCAAGCCTACACACCAAAACTGACAGAACTGGGTCAAATCATATACCAGGAGCGGGCTCAGTTTTTATCTAAGTTCAAACCCATTTTTCAGGAATTTTATAGGCAAATTGTGCAAAAAGAGGAGCTCGTGGACATTTTTTATGAATCTGATTTGCAGGATGATAGTTGGGCATCTAATTTTGGTAATCAGATACGGCAAGAAATCATTGCACAAAAAACACTATCAGGACCGCACAAAGATAAATTCACATTTATGCTCAATGGACAAGATGTGAAGAAATTTGGATCTCAAGGCCAGCAAAAAAGCCTGCTCATAGCGCTAAAACTTGCTCAATTTGAATTTCTTAAGCAACAAAAAAGCATGAAACCCCTGCTGCTGCTCGATGATATTTTTGATAAATTGGATGATCAACGCATCAAGCATTTGCTCAATCTAGTCAAAGAAGATTATTTTGGCCAGGTATTTATTACTGATGCACGGGCCGAGCGAACTAAAATACTACTCAATAATTTAGACTTACCGTTTCATGAAATTCTAGTAGATAATGGTGAAATCAAACAAATAAAAGATGCAACTGACTGATCAAAAACCCATCGTAGTAGTAGGTTGCCATCGCTCTGGCACCTCCTTAATGAGCAAAATACTGCAAGAATTGGAAGTAAATATGGGTAATAATCTCAATAAACATGATGAATGTTTATTCTTCAAGGAAATGAATGAACTAATATTTGACCTGGCTGGTGCTACATGGGATAACCCCAAACCACTCATCGAAAAAATGGCTGACCAAAAAACATTAAATTTACTTGCTGATCAAGTCTATAAAAAAGTACAGAATCATATACAAACGATTTATGGAAACTGGGGCTGGAAAGATCCCAGAAACAGCATCACGTTACCCATTTGGAAATTGATATTTCCGAACCTAAAAGTAGTACATATTTATAGGCATGGGGTGGATGTGGCATTAAGCATTCAAAATAGAGAATTAAATAGACCAAAAGATTCGCCCTATCGATCCGAAAAATGTAAAATTCTGGTGGAGGCATTTGAGGTTTGGAGGTGTTATGAAACTCAAATACGTGCTAACTTTGCGGCTGAAAATTATTCCTTCCTTTCTCTTAAATTTGAACATATTTTGCAAAATTCATTGAGTTATTTAACGAAATTAGCAAAATTCATTGAAATAAATAACGTGCATATTCCAAAAATTTCTTTTAAGCAAGACAAAGCATGGGTGCATAAAGTTCAGCAATCACCAGAGATTGAGTACCTTTTACAGCATCCTTACCTGAATGAAATTGGTTACAAATCAGACAGCATCCAACTCCAATAATTCCAAAATATCAGCTAGCTCATCGTAATCTTTGTAGCCAGGTCGTTCTTCTTGCCCACCTTTTAAAGCAATTCCTTTAATGGGGAGCTCTTCGATAAGCTTGAGCACATTATCCGCATTTATTCCAAACCCTAATAAAATAGGATAAGTTGATCCTACTTTTTTAACCCAGTCTAGCTGCTCAGGCTGTAATTCAGCTTGATTGCTTTCCAACACAAAATAGGTTGCTTCTGGTTGCTTCTGCAAGTGCACTTCTGCCTCTTCAATTATTGTGTCATCCAAATTAAGCTTGAGAAGATATGGTAATTTGGGTAGTGGTGGAGATTGGCTAGCATTTAATTCAAGCATCATAATTCCTTCTGGCCAACTTTCAGGCGCCTGATGATACTCGCCAATAGCCTGAATACCACTAATCCAGCCATGTAATTCAATAAAATCCTCTTCATTGATGGCGTTAGGCAGGGTTGAATCCAATGGAAAACCAAGGAAATCTACCCCCATGGCGGCACAATATCGGGCATCACTGAGGTTGTTGATTCCACCTACTTTTACGATTGTTTTGAGTTGCATGATCAAAGATACGGTGAAAATTATTAATTAGCCATGGTTAGCGTGTATAATGTAGTTTTATTTCTTGGTTGTATTGTTATTTCAATGAATTCATTTATTCAACCATTTCTGCATATTTTATTGAATTTTATTTAGCGCTGTACAATTAGTTCAACATTTATACGCTAACATTTGGGTGATCAAGTTTTACTTTTTCCAAATAAATCAGAATTAATCGATTCAGGTGAAATTTTAAATTCCTTAAAAATTGCTCTCACATCTTTACCGGAAATTTCCTTATAAATCACGGTTGCAATTGGAATACATTGTTTTTTATAATATTCGGTCTCTAATCCTGACAACTCTTTTACTAAGGCAGAAACTGTACTTACACAAAATCTCACACATTCTGTGCTTCCTAATTCCATATGCCATGGGCAACCAACATCTTCTGGTTTCGGGTACGAGATATTATTATTTCTTAAACTCCTCAATGCTTTATCTGGCCCTTCATAATGACTGTGTTTATAGTGAATTATATTATTCCGAATCTGTATAATTGTCTGAAAATTAGCAAAAACATGAGACGAATTATCAAATGTCCTTCCAAATAAAAACTGGCTCTATGTTGAATTGTGTGGGTAAAGAAAAAGATTTATATTTTTGTGTATGGGAAATACAACAGAAATATTTTCAATAGCGTTAGGTTTAGAAACGCCATGGAAGATCAAAGAAGTAAGTTTTGA
>JAUIFR010000119.1 GCA_030430325.1 Bacteroidia bacterium
TAATTACCCACTGTATTTAACATAGAACCAAATAATTGAATTGAATTAAAATGTACAATAGCATCAAACGAATCAACTGTCGGTTGGTCATAGTTTCTGTCATTGTTGGCTCATTGAGTATAATTTCTTGTGATAAAAGGAAAAACTCAAAGCCCAATGGGCTGTCCCTTAATCCAAGATATCTTGAAATTAAAGATATAAACTCGTTGGCAAAGTGTAAGGGTCCGAAAGGTAACTACACCACGAAAGTTATTTCAAAAAAAGATGGGAGTATATTATTTACTCAAATATATAGTTATCAGAACGCAGCACCGTTTATAGCTGAAATAAATGCTGATGCTAAAGGTATTGTTTTAGACGAAAATAGTATGGTGGTAGATACTTTATCAGAACTTGCTATCGAGATGATTCGAGGCCATGATTTCCACAGGATGCAAACAAATCCAGAGGTATTTTATGGACGGATAAAATTTAAAGAAAGGTTAACAGCAAATATGGAGCTATACGCAGCAGTAGATCGACTTCAAAACCCAGTTAAAATTTACTATAATACTAATATCAAACAAATTGAAAGGGTCGCATTTCGAAATATGATGGATTCTACTGAAGTCATTGAAATCGTATTCAAAAAGTGGATTGATAGTGACTTTGGTAAGCTGGCCAAAGAAATTGAAATCATTCAAGGCAAAAAAGATACGTTCCATTTTCACTTTGAAACCGTTAAAATTAATTAAATCAACATAAGCAAACTAACTATACTAAGCAGCCATAGTTGAATGGGTGAGTAATTGAATCAAATTGTTTTAATCCTTCATCCAAATTACGGTGTTTTTTTGTTTGAAAGGCGTTGCACCTTTTATTTTTTATTAAGCCATGTTGCTCTTACCAAATTCCTCAATTGAAACCGGCACGAAGAGCTTCACCATAAAAAATGAAAAAGGCTTGCCGGTTCCTTCCGATCAAATAAAATCAAACACTTTTTCGGAAGAAACAGGAATCTATCATTTATTAGAAAAGTACAATTTTCAAGACAAAAAATGAAGAAAATAATTAAATTAAAAGTAAACTAAGAAATAATACCTCCATACATAGTACATTAGAATTTTAAATTTATTATATTAATCTCACAATACCTATCGTACCTAAATTTTTTCAACCATGTCTAGTAAGAAATCCAATTTAAATCTAGATGATTCTGCTGTAAATCAATTACAGCAAGCTATTTTAAATATACTTGCTGAAATTTTAGAAGTAGAAAAAACAACATTTGATGGAAGTGATGATATTACAAGATTAGGTATTGAATCGGCGCATTACTTAATAATTTCAGAGGAGTTATTTGAACAGTATCAAATTGCTGTAAACCCGAGTCAGCTATTTGGGTTTAAAACCGTCAACGAAATAGTACAATATTTATTGGCCCATCAGAAAGGCAATCGGCCAAAAATAATGAAAAAAAATCGGCAAACCGGGCAGCAAGAAACATCACCAGTAAATTCTATAAAATCTATAGATTTAGTAGAGAATATGCCCATTGCCGTTATAGCCATGAGTGGGCGATTTCCCGGTGCTGATAATATCACTGATTATTGGAATAATTTGACCGAAGGTAAGGAGGTTATCACAGAAATACCCTCTGAGCGGTGGGATAGGGATCGCTATTTTGAGCAGCCGCTCACCTCATCAAATAAAACGAATTCAAAATGGGGAGGATTTTTAAGTGATATTTCTTCATTTGATGCCCAATTCTTTACTATTTCGCCACGAGAAGCCGTCTTGATGGATCCACAGCAAAGAATATTATTAGAAACCTCAGGGTATACTGCCGATTATCTTTCAACGATCCAAACAGGCGTGTTTATTGGGGCATGCCATGATGATTACCAGGAGCTTCTTATAAAAGAAAATAATAACCCGGCCATGTTTGATCATACGGGGACTAGCTTTTCGGTCATTTCAAACCGCATCTCGTATTATTTTGATTTCACTGGGCCTAGCATCACAGTAGATACAGCATGCTCTAGTTCACTTGTTGCTGTGCATCAAGCTGTTCAATCTATTCGTCAAGGTGAAAGTGATGTCGCCATTACAGGTGGTGTAAATATTTGTTGCTCCCCTCGTCATTTTGTGACCTATGGTCAGGCTGGTATGCTATCGGATGAAGGCAAATGTAAAACCTTTGATGAAAACGCAGATGGCTACGTGCGTGGAGAAGGAGTGGGGCTTATATTATTAAAACCTTTGGCTCAGGCCGAGGCTGATGGCGATCATATTAGTGCGGTAATTAAAGGCTCAGCCATGAATCATGGTGGTCATACAGCATCGTTTACTGTACCAAATCCACGTGCTCAAGCACAACTCATCAAAAAAGCTCATCGAAATGCTCAGGTTGATCCATCTACTATTTCATATATTGAAGCACATGGCACAGGTACAAGTTTAGGTGACCCGATCGAAATCAATGGTTTAAATGAGGCATTTAAAACTGATAATAAAAATGCTTCTGAGAACAAAAATTATTGCCATGTAGGATCAGTCAAGACGCATATTGGTCATTTGGAATCTGCCGCCGGCATAGCGGGTCTAATCAAGGTAATTTTATCCTTGCAACATAAAATAATACCTGGTAATAAGCACTTTAATCAACTAAATCCTCATATAGATTTAGCGGGTAGTCCATTGCAAATCATTCCTAATGAACCCATAAAATGGAGTGGCATTAAAAATAAAGAAGGAGGTGATGTATTGAGGCGTGCTGGTGTGAGTTCATTTGGCTCAGGCGGTAGCAATGCACATGTGGTGGTGGAAGAATATCCTAATAAGATGTCTAAAGAATTCAAAAGTGACTTACCCGCATTGGTGCTGTTGTCTGCTAGGAAAATGGATCGGTTGAAGCAAATTGTTAAAAATTTATTGGCATATATCGAGTTAAATCCACAAGTCAACATATATGATTTGGCTTATACCTTGCAAGTGGGAAGGGCACCTCTGGAAGAGCGCTTAGCAATGGTTGTGACAAGTAAAAAGGACTTAATAGATCAACTAAGTGACTTTTTGAATAACGAAAATGGAGATTTTTTAACAGGGAATACTAAATCGAACCAAGCTGCATTTTTGCTCAACGGTAATGCAGGTAAATCCTATATCGAAACGGCCATTAAAGATAAAGAGTTTACTTCATTAGCCCAATTATGGGTCAATGGCGTCTCCATTAATTGGGATATGATGTATGAAGGTACAAAACCGAATAGAATTAATTTACCGGTCTATCCTTTTCAAAAAGTACCACACTGGTATACCAACTTAGAAGGGATGAACACAAAATCCAATTCAATTCAAAAACAAGTGCACGATCAACTTACACTTGAAGTTGATGCAAAAAACCACGCTATTAAAAAAGATGTGATTCAAGATAAAATTATTGACCTCGCGGCACATGCTTTATTTTTGGATAAAAAGGATATTTCCCTCCAAGAGAAGTTCGTTGATTTAGGGCTAGACTCTGTACTCGGTGTTGAATTAATGAGAAAGATCAACGCAAGTTTTGATATGGAAATGGCGGCTACTGATTTATATAATTACCCTACTGTTTCTACTTTGAGCGACTTTATCTTTAATCAAATTAAGGATAAACCAATCCAATCTACCTTAACTGCTCCTGTTATAGCTCCTGATCATTATACTAAATCTAAAAATGTAAAAATCTCAAAAACAGAGGCTTCTAAGTTCGAACCAGACCAAATTTTAAATACTAAGTTTGATTCCACTGATATCGCCATTATAGGAATGTCCGGTGTATTTCCTGGATCCAAGGATGTTAACCAATTTTGGGAAAACCTGAAGGCGAGTACCAATTTAGTGACCGAAATACCAAAAGACCGGTGGAATCTTTCAGAGTTTTACGATAAAGACCCAGAAGCAAAGGGCAAATCATATAGCAAATGGATGGGCGCATTAGAAGAAGTCGCCTTATTTGATCCTTTATTTTTTCGCATTTCGCCCAACGAAGCGGTCGCCATGGACCCTCAACAACGTATTTATTTGGAGCAAAGTTGGAAGGCGTTAGAGGATGCAGGGTATACGGCTCAGTCATTATCAAATACCATGTGTGGCGTATTTATAGGGGTTATGCCAGGTGATTACAATGCTCAAATGGACGTCCAGGAGCTGGATGCTCATGCATTACTAGGTAAAAATTCGGCCATTTTAAGTGCACGTATAGCTTATTTGCTCAACCTAAAAGGTCCATGCTTGTCGATTGATACATCATGTTCTTCTTCCTTAGTAGCTATTGCCCAAGCTTGTGATAGTTTAGTATTGGAAAACTGTGATATGGCCCTAGCAGGTGGTGTTTGCGTGCTAAGTACGCCTGAAATGCATATTATGACCAGCAAGGCAGGTATATTAAGCCCAGATGGCAAATGCCATACCTTTGATCAGGATGCCAATGGCTTTGTGCCAGCAGAGGGTGCTGGTGTCATTGTACTTAAAAAACGGCAGCAAGCCGAAAGGGACGGGGATCAAATTTTAGGAGTGATTAAAGGCTGGGGAGTAAATCAAGATGGTGCCACCAATGGCATTACAGCGCCCAGTGATCAATCGCAAACGGAGCTTCAAACCAGTGTTTACCAAAAATTCCATATTAATCCTGAAACGATTGGTTATGTGGAGGTTCATGGCACAGGAACGAAGTTAGGTGACCCGATTGAGGTCAAAGCACTTAAAAAGTCCTTTGCCCATGTCACTCAACCTCAAACATGTGCTTTAGGTAGCGTCAAATCAAATATGGGCCATGCTTTAGCGGCTGCAGGCGTTGCTGGTCTAATAAAAGTGGTGCTTTCACTTCGGCATCAGCAATTATTACCCACCATTAACTATCATCAGCTTAACGAACATATTGATTTGTCTGATAGCCCATTTTACATCAACAAGGAGCTTAGACCTTGGTCTATCCAACAAAATTTACCTAGAAGAGCCGCTATCAATAGCTTCGGACTAAGCGGAACAAATGCTCATATGATCATAGAAGAATATGGTCAAACCCAACAGCATTATCAAAGTGATCAACCTGCCCTGGTGTTATTATCTGCAAAAGATAAAAGCAGCCTGAAAAGGCAAGTGGAGCAGCTACTTTCATTTTTAGATTTGAATCATCAAATAAATATTTATGATGTAGCTTATACCTTGCAGATAGGCCGGGAGGAAATGGAAGAACGATTGGCGATTATTGCCAATGATTTACCTAGTTTGCAGCAGGCGCTTTTGGCCTATCAAAAGGATATAAAAGCGAAATACGTTACCGGTAATATCGAAACGGAGCCTAAGGAATGGAATAATGCAAAGGAAACCGAACAATTACAAGCCCTGATTAATCAATATGCGTTGGATGCTATTTCAAAAATGTGGGTGCAAGGAGTCGCAATTGATTGGCAATTATTTTATCCAGACAAAAAGCCTCAAAAAATAAGCTTACCTACCTATCCCTTTGAGCGAAAACGGTATTGGCTGCATACCCATCAGTTAAAAAACAATAAAAATCCAAATAATGATTTAATAATAAATACCGATAAAATTATAAAAAATGAAATAAATAATAATATTTGTTATGAAAATATCAATAAAGATAAAATATTATTAGGAAATTCTAAAAATTTACATAATGATAATTTAGCGTCAAGTAATCCATCACAGATTCAATTAGCCGAAACGAATGTAGTTATTACCACCCAAGAAAATATAATTAAACCCACTTCAGCCCATTCAAGTCAATTCTTAAAAGAACCAAATCAATCAATAAGTAATATAAATACTGATACGATTGAACAATTATCTGAACTTTTTAAAAACTGTTTAGGCTTAGAGCAATCCGTTCAACCTCATAAAAAATTTATAGATTTTGGCATGGATTCTATTAATGCCATCGAATTTGTGAAACGCATCAATAATCAATTTGCGATCAATATTTCAGCCACCGATTTATATGATCACCCTACCTTAACGAGGCTTAGTAAATTTATTAATCAAAAAGTGGAACCGACAAATCAGGATGCCGCATCGATCAGTTTACCAAACAGTACCAGTGCAAATGAAACAAATCAGAAAGTACAACATGACAGGTATGGATATCTCATACATGGGGTACAAGAAGTACGTACCTCCCAGCTAGAAGCGTTTACTATGGCAGACCCATTAGATCATGAGGTTCAGATTCAAGTGAAGGCTTCAGCCATTAATTTCCCAGATATTTTATGTGTAAAGGGACTCTACCCAACCATGCCGGCCTATCCATTTGTGCCGGGTTTTGAAGTATCCGGTATCATTCAAAAAATGGGTAGCAAAATAGATGGTTTTCAGGTAGGGCAGGAAGTAATGGCTATCACAGGTCATCAATTAGGTGGTCATGCGTCTCATGTCAATGTACCCGCTCATCTGGTTTGGAATAAGCCAAGTCACCTTAGTTTTGAGGAGGCTAGCAGCTTACCTGTGGTATTTTTAACAGCCTACCATGCCTTGAAGCAGGCACATTTGAGTAAAAACGAGCAAATTCTCATTCAAACGGCAGCAGGTGGTTGTGGTTTAATGGCGGTGCAGTTGAGCAATCTGATTGGGGCAAAGGTCACGGGCACTTCAAGTAAGCCAAGTAAATTAGATTTTTTAGGTGATATTGGTTTGACGCGATTAGGCAATTATACGGATCAAAATTTCGCTCAAAAAATGCGCCAACATACTAATAATAAGGGTTTTGATGTTGTGCTTAATATGCTATCCAATGATATGATTCAAGTTGGTCTAGATTTATTGGGGCCTAGTGGGCGGTATATGGAGTTGGCCGTGCATGCCCTTAAAGCTAGCAAGAAACTAGATTTATCTAATATAATTGATAATCAGGTAGTTAAAAGTGTTGATTTACGAAAAATCATTCTAGGAAGCCGCATACAAGACCTTCATTTAGTGTCAATGTTTGAGACTTTAGGTAGGTTGCTTGATCATAAGGTTTTATTTCCAATCTTTAGTCGCATTTATCCGATTTCCAAAATGAACGAGGCGCTTTTATTTGTTGAAAGTGGCCAGCACCTTGGCAAGGTAGTGATCAGTCATACACAGTCGGAAATTATTGATCACACGCAAACCCTTAAAAATAATTTAATTCAGCAGCATAAAGTCAGTCAAGATTATCCGTTTGAAGGTTTTTCAACCAAAAATAACCATAATTCTTATTTTATCGAGCCAAATAATACGTGTGAAAATGTAATAGAAAATAATGATATTGCCATTGTGGGAATGTCAGGTACCTTCCCTGGTTCTGCTGATTTGAATGAGTTTTGGGAGCATCTAAAAAATGGCACCAATTTAGTCCAAGAAATTCCGGCGGAACGCTGGCACATCGATAGCTTTTTTGATCCGAATCCAAAATCAAAAGGGAAATCAACCAGCAAATGGATGGGTGCTTTGAAAGGGATTGATTTGTTTGACCCTCATTTTTTTAATATTTCGCCTCGCGAAGCCGCCTTGATGGACCCTCAACAACGTATATTTTTGCAGCAAAGTTGGAAGGCTTTGGAAGATGCTGGATATCATGAAACTAGCTTAAAATCAATAAATTGTGGTGTATTTGTGGGTGTTGCGGCTGGTGATTATCCTCCTAATAACTCGAATTGGGAGGACCTAGATGCGCATACACTGATGGGCAATAGTAATGCGATACTAAGCGCTCGAATCGCCTATCATCTTAATCTGAAGGGACCATGCGTATCGGTTGATACGGCCTGTTCTTCCTCGTTAGTCGCCATTGCTCAAGCATGTGATAGTCTAATGCAACAAAATTGTACTATGGTCCTAGCTGGAGGCGTATGTGTATTAACGACGGCTAAAATGCATATCATGACCAGTAAAGCAGGTATGCTGAGTGACGATGGTCGTTGCCACACCTTTGATGCGAGTGCTGATGGGTTTGTACCTGCGGAGGGTGCAGGTGTACTTGTACTTAAGCGCCTTAAAGATGCCGAGCGCGACCAAGATCAAATCCATGGTGTCATTAAGGGCTGGGGTATAAATCAAGATGGTGCCACGAATGGTGTGACCGCGCCAAGTAAAGACGCCCAAGTATTATTACGCAAGCAAATTTATGATCGCTTTAAGATTGATCCTTCCACCATAACCTATGTAGAAGCACATGGTACAGGTACGCCATTAGGTGACCCAATCGAAGTAAAAGGGCTTATGGAAAGCTTCAATCAGGTAAAAGATAAGGATTATTGTGCGCTTGGTAGTGTAAAAAGCAATATGGGCCATGCCTTAGCGGCTGCTGGTATTTCTGGTTTGATCAAAGTCATTCTGGCCTTAAAACATCAGCAGATTCCGCCATTGGCACTTTTTAAAGAGCTTAATGAATATATCGATTTGTCAACGAGCCCATTCTTTATACCGACCCAAGCTCAAGATTGGCTTATCAAAGATAATAAATCAAGACGAGCTGCGGTCAATAGTTTTGGATTTAGTGGTACGAATGCCCATGTGGTGGTGGAAGAATATCAAAGCATTAAAAATGATCCATTTTTAACCGATCAGCCATGTATATTGATATTATCTGCCAAAAAAGAGACACAACTGGCTATGCAGGCCAAAAATTTGAAGAAATTTTTACTCAAAAATAAGACTGTAAATTTAAGTGATGTTGCTTACACCCTCCAAATTGGACGGGAACCCATGGAAAAACGCTTGGCCTTTATCGCAAAAGATCTGGATGAATGCTTAGCGAAAATCGACGCTTACATCGCAGGAAATTTTGACTCTATTTATAAAGGAAGTTCGAATAAGCAGCAACTTAAATTTTTATTAGAAGGTGAGGCTGGCGCTTTGTTTATTGATAAGGTTTTGTCAACAAATCAAATAACTACCTTGGCGCAATTATGGGTGAATGGCATTGATATAGATTGGCATTTACTTTATCCTGATCAAAAACCAGCAAAAATTAGTTTACCAACTTATCCATTTGAGCAAAAAAGTTATTGGTACAAAAAACTAAGTGCAACTAGTGGTTCCATAAACCATGAAACGAGGAAAAAGTTAAAATTGGTACCCTCATCGAAAGTTTTACACCAAAAAACTAATATGGTGGAAGGCTTGGAAAATGGTGCAAAAACGAAGCCAAAACAGTCTTCAAATCAACCAAAAAAAGCATCCAATTACGCCAAAACACCAGAATATTCAATAAATTTAGCAAAAAAAATTCAAAATAAGCCAAATAAAACGATAGATGACCAAAAAAATACGGAAAATGGATCAGCGTCTTTATTCAAGTCCGAACAAGAAATTACCGATCAACTTCTTGCATCATTAGCTGCTGCCTTATATTTAGAGCATGATGAGCTGGATATCGATAAGCCCTTTATGGAGCTTGGTCTTGATTCCATATTAGGCATGGAATTTATTGATGAAATTAATCAAAAGTTGGGTATATCAATCAAAACGGCTAAACTATACGATTTTCCAACGATCAAATCACTGGCGAATCATATCAACTTAACCTATCAAAACAACCATGAGAAGATGAATTATGAAACCTAGATCGACATGAAAAATTATCCATTACTATTTGAAGTCAAGCGAATAGAAGGTGATATCGAGCAAGAAGGGGAGATCCGCTTTTATTATGAATTAACTATTAATAATAAGTGCTTAGGAGATCATCTTGTATTTGACAAGCACGTAATGCCTACAAATGCTTATATCGAGTTAATTTATGCTGCTTTTGTAGTGCATTTTGATGTGCACGAGCTTCAATTATATGATGTACGAATTCATCAACCAATAATTGGTCATGCAGGTGTTACGTTGCCCCTAATTTTGCAGCTCAAGGAGATTAATGACGGTAAACTACGCTTTATTATTCAATCAGATCAAACGGGTAAAAATAGTAATAAAGTAATCCATTTACGGGGTTTTGTACTCTTTGATGAATCAATGAATGTTACCCCTGCTTTGGGTCCTTCAAAACAAAATCTCATAAAAAGGCTAAACCAGCAGGAAATAAGCCAGTTTTTTCACCAAATTAAGTGGCAGGGCATCTATGAGGGGCATTTGCATGAACTGCATTTCTATGAAGATAATGCCGAAGGGAAAATAATAATCGAAAATGAGCTATTTGGATGTATAGACCAACTTTTAAGTGGGGCTTTCATAACCGCCATGGGCTATGGGGTATTTTGTGAAAGCTCTAAGTTTAGTAAAGGTGAGGATCAAAATATAGCATTTTTACCTTACACGATTGATCAGGTGTTCCTACATCAATCAAGTGAAATGGGCTTATTTGTATGTCGTTCAAAGGTTAATCAATTAGAAAAATCAGGAATTACATTGGATGTAGAGGTTGTCCATGCCGCAACAAACCAGGTTTATATTCAAATTTTTGGGCTCCGCTTACAAGCCATTAGTGCGTCAAAGCTTTTAAATCATTTGAGCGCGACAAATGCAGCTACACATCAAATTTTAAACCAGAATGATTCGGCTACTGATGTGGCTATTATTGGAATGGCGTGTCGGTTCCCTGGCGCTAAAAATTTAGCAGAATTTTGGGAAAACTTAAAGGAAGGAGTAGATAGTGTCGAAGAAATCAAGGAGGAGCGATGGGGGAACTTTGATTGGTATGATCCTGATCCAGCTCATGAGGGCACTTCATATAGCAAATGGGGTGGTTTTATTGAGGAGGTGGACAAGTTCGATCCCTTATTTTTCAATATTGCCCCAAAGGAAGCAAAAATTATGGATCCCCAACAACGTTTATTTTTAGAGGAAAGTTGGAAGGCCCTGGAAGATGCAGGTATAAACCCTAAGGAGCTTCAACAAATGAAGGTTGGGGTATTTATTGGAGCGGGGACTGGGGATTATTTACAGCTTATGCAAGCACTAGGTGGAGGAATGGATGGGGAGGCATTTATGGGGACATCTCAAGGTATATTAGCAGGACGCATATCCTATTATTTAAATTTAAGGGGACCAGCTATATCTATTGATACAGCTTGTTCGAGTTCACTCGTAGCACTGGATCGAGCGTATCAAAGTATGGTAGCAGGTGAGATTGAAGTGGCCATTGTAGGGGGGGTGTCTTTATTGCATACTCCCATCGGTCATATTTGGACAAGTCGGGTGAGGATGCCATCGAAAGAAGGCAGGTGTAAAACTTTTGATGATTCTGCCGATGGCATTGTTTCATCTGAGGGTGTTGGTGTGATTATATTAAAGAAAAAAGAATTAGCAGAATGGGACAAGGATCGAATTTATGCAATCATTAAGGGCAGCGGTATTAATCAAGATGGTAAAACGAATGGAATTACTGCGCCCAGTGGTCGTTCACAAAGTGAGTTACAGCAAGTTGTTTATGACAAGTACCAAATAAGCCCTGCTACCATTAATTATGTTGAGGCACATGGTACGGGTACTAAGTTGGGCGATCCTATTGAAGTTGATGCTTTGATTGCTTCCTTTGGTCAGTTTACTCAACGTCAATCATATTGTGCATTGGGCAGTGTAAAGACAAATATAGGCCACACAGGTTTTGCAGCAGGTATAGCTAGTGTGATCAAAGTGGTTTTGATGCTCAACAATCAAAAACTAGTGCCGAGTCTTCACTATCACACGATTAATAAAGAGATTGATCTAAAAAATAGCCCATTTTATATTAATACAAAATTAAAAAACTGGAAATCCAAGAAAAATAAACTCAGAAGAGCCGCAATTAATAGTTTTGGGTTTAGTGGTACCAATGCGCATGTCGTATTGGAAGAATATGAAGCAAAAAA
>JAUIFR010000120.1 GCA_030430325.1 Bacteroidia bacterium
CTCAATTGCCGGCCTGGCAAGACGAAAGGCCAACGAGACACAAGCCGTTAATTCTTAATTAAGCAGCAAGGGCGTAGTTATATTCGCCATTTATGAATTTGAAAGTTTGTTGAACAGGTAATACTCTCAACACCCGACATGCTTACACTTGAATCTACCTACTGTCAAGTCCAGTCGACCCCAGTGTGGTCTAAGATAACATCAAAAATCGTACCAAAAAGCATTAATATTTTGAATAAATTCAAATAATCATGGGTATCCGCTAATGCCCATTGATGAAATAAAGTTGTCCTGGCGCAGGTTCCCCGAACCTGTGCCTTAGAATAATATATCTTGGCAAGAGTTCAAATAAAAACCAACAATTATTTGGAAGCATGAAACCCAATTTCAGTTTTCTTTTTTTATAGATCCGGCCATTTTTTTTATATTTGAACAAATCAATTTAAAACCTCCATTTATATATTATGTTGAGGACACTCGTACTAATTATTGTAATATTTACTTCGCTCATCTGCTCAGCCCAAATTCTAAATGTGGAGAAATCAAGGATATCAGGCGATTCTGCTAACTATTTTCTGGGCAGTGCCGGGTTTGATTTTTCTTTATACGACCGCAGTGTAACGTCTGAAGACCAAATAATTTATACCAACCTTGGGCTCAATGTAGATCTTGCCTATATTTCCGAGAACCACCTATATTTAAATATCACCAAACTCAAATACAAAACGGCCACGGGTAGTAAGCCCATTAGAGCAGGCTATACCCACTTTAGGGCTAATTTTATGTGGGTAAAGCCATTATCGCACGAATTATATGGGCAGTTGCAATTTGATGGTGGCCGAGGAATGGATTTTAGAGGACTCAGTGGTGGTGGACTTCGCTTGCGCATTGCTCAGACACCCTCTTTTAATTTATATGCTGGCCTGGGCGCCATGTATGAAACAGAGGAATGGAGGCACCCTAATATTGACACACTAATTACTAATAATCAACTAAAAACTTCAAGCTATATTAGCACCCGCTTAAAACTTAGCGATACTTTTGATTTTAATTTAGTTGCGTATTATCAAGGTGGAAATGATGCTGACGATCAAATCTTCCGCAACAGATTAAACCTCGATACTAATTTACTTCTTAAAATATCAGAACTTCTTACTTTTAGTGCCTCTTTTTCTTGTGCCTATGATGCCCAACCTGTAGTACCTGTACAAGAGTTTATTTACACACTCAATAATGGAATTATGTTGAAGTTTTAGTATTTTTCGAACTTAAACTACAATAATTCGAGACTAATGAAGAATCTTAAGGGTCCATTAATTCTTATATTGATCGTTGCGGCAGGCATGGCCGTTTATTATTATGGAAAAGATTTCTTATTTGATCAAAAACAGATTAGCACCTCTGATGCCAAAGGCAATGCACTTCCTCTAAAAATCGGTGGTGACAATTATTTAGGCTATTGGTTCATTAAATCTCCTAAATTTCAGCAAAATGCGCTTAAAAATGGCATCAATGTACAATTAATGGATGATGGTGGGGCATATAGTGAACGGCTCAAGAAATTTGAAGAAAAAGAATATGATGCTATCGTACTCCCCGTAAATAGCTACCTAGAACATGGGATTAACCAGCAATTCCCGGGCGTTATTGTAGCAGCAATTTCAGAGTCGAAAGGGGCTGATGCACTGGTGGGCTTCCCTGAAGCAATGCCTAATGGTAGAGTAAATGATCTGAACCGAAACGATATTGAGATTGTTTATACAGGAGCCTCGCCGAGCTCTTTTTTGGTAGATTTATTAATTGCAGACTTCGACTTGGATGCCCTCGAGTATGATAAAAGTTGGAAAAATGAAGTCAATAGTTCTGAACAAGTTTATAAATTAGCCAAAAAAAATGGCCAGAAAAATAAGAGAAACAAAGCCTACGTAATGTGGGAACCAGAGGTCTCCAAAGCCATTGAAAAATTAGGCATGAAGAAACTCTGGGGTTCTGACAAATTCTCAGGCTACATTGTAGATGTACTTGTATTTCACAGAGATATTGTATCTTCTAAACCAGAAATTGTTCGGCTGTTTTTGCAGCAATATTTTAGGATTATTGAGCACTATAGCATGAACAAAAAAGCCATGATAAATGCCATTAGTGAGGACATAAATCTCAATGAGGATCGTGTCACCCAAATGGTTAGTGGCATTGATTGGTTTACCTTGCATGAGAATGCATCCCTACAATTTGGCATAAAAATAGATGATGATGTTGCACCGCAAGACCGAATTATATCAACCATACTGGGCTGCTCAAAAATAATAGACCGATTCGATGACTCATTCAACAGTTTGGATATAGACCCTTATAAATTAATTAATAGTCAATTTCTATCGGATTTAGTCGAAAACGGTATTCAGGCTATTGATCAATCGAATGCCAGTGTCTCTTTTGAGCCACTAGAGGCAAAAGACTGGGCGAAATTAGCTGAAGTTGGCACCATGCGAGTAGAGCCCATTGGCTTTCAAAACGGAGCAGATAAATTGAGCGTGGAGGGAGAAGAAATTGTGAACCAAGTAGCTAATTTACTTGTAAATAATTACCCACAATATCGTGTGATCATTCGAGGGCACACGGGGCCTGGAGATGCTAGTGCCAACCAAGCACTGTCTCAAAAAAGGGCGGAAATTGTACTCCAATTTTTACAAGAAAATGGTGAAATAGATGCAAATAGGCTTTGGGCAGAAGGCGTGGGAGCTATGCAACCACCAGGACACAAAACCGGTGAATCGCCGAGAGCTTTTCGAATGCGAATGCCTAGAGTGGAGTTTATTTTAGTGGATGAGTTTAGTCTTTAAATTCATTTAATTTTGCAGAATTTGATCAAAATTAAAAAATAATTCAATAATTTTTGCAGAATTTATTGAAAAATAATTAAAGCCGCCCACTCCATTTTTCTTGAAAAGGAAAAAATATTCTACAAACTAAAAATCCAATTTATAGTATCTTTCCCCCGTCACCTGGTTGCACATTAACTGATCAGAAGTCAGTGTATACTCAACATACACACCCAGTGCATTTATCGCTACTACATTGACATTTTGAACCCAATTATAAGTGGCACTTTTATGATTAGAATTACCTCCACTAAGTGCAATTGTCTCCACCTTTACTCTTTTCGGATTTTCAGTAAAAATAAATTTTTCTATAACCTGATCATTATTAGGTGTCTGGTATTTTTTCTCCCAAGTACCAACCACATTATAAATTGGTTGAGGCCTTTTGGGCTTACAACCATACAATACCCACAATACTAGTAGTACGGCTAAAAATGTTTTAAAATACTTCTTCTTCATTTAAGTCATTGATTTAGTTTAAATAATCCCTACCTATTAATAACATCTAGTACTAAAATGTTACCCTAAATATTGGTGTTTTTTTAAAATTAAGCGCGAACAGCATTATATTTTTGAATATATTTTGCTAATTATTTTCATTTTGATTTATGTATTCCTGTAAGTTTTATCAATATCTGTACCCCATTAAATTCAAAGATTTTTGTATGTGTGTTATATTTTGGCAAAAATGCTCCAGAAATCGAATAAAATTCTCCCTATAATTATATTATGATCAACCCGCCAATATATTAATCTTTGAAAAACATAAGAAATAAAATATAGAACGAAAATTTATGTTCTTGATAATTAAAGTATTTTATTAAAATGAAACGCTCTATCGCTCCCAATTATTTACTTCGATTAAGTTGCCTTCTGCTAATAATTTTAAGTATTATTGCTCAAGGTGCTGAAGATTGCTCCAACCAAATTGATGATGATGGTGATGGGTTTATTGATTGTTATGATATTGAGGACTGCGGATGTCAAGATGGGGATGATGAAAATACATGTGAGTGTTTTGATTTTTTCATCGGTAACTCATCTTGCCAAGCAGACCTACCTGAAGATTTTGATTTTGACTTGAACGTCATGTGGGAATCCGACTTAACTACATCTCAAACACTAGGTCGTGCCGCTGTTGGGGACATTGATAATGATGGTGAAACAGAGGTAATAACCTTTAATTTGCGTCCACCTGCAAATGAAAATCAAAATGGTGCCACAACGCCCGTTTTTATTCATATCTTGAATGGAGAAACTGGAGAAACTGAGCATTTCGATAATGTTAAATCCATCTCCTCTAACCAATTTAACTCTACCACCATTCGACATGACTTGGCCATTGCAGATACAGATGGGGATGGATTTGGAGAAATATACATTGCTGCCAATAATTTTGTCATGCGAATTGATCATAACCTCAATCCTGTTTGGGAAAGGGACTTGAACGCACTTGCTGAAAGCCCTAGCGAATTCCCAGGTTTACTTGGTATAGCAGACTTTGACGGAAATGGTGAAGCAGAAATTTATTACCGCAATGAAATAATAAAAGCAAGTAATGGGACAGCCCTTTCTCCAGGTTTTGGAGATTGGGATCCTGATGTGTGTTTCGGATCCGTAGCTTATGATATTTTAGATGTAACGGACCCTGGTTGTGATGGAAATTGTGCTGGACTAGAGCTCATAGTATGTGATAAAATTTACTCTGTAAATACCAGTAATGAGCCATGGGTACTCACTGAAGTTAAAAACATAAACACCAACGATGTGAATCCCCCACTTCCAAATAATTTACAGTATTACCCCAAAAGATATAATGGTACTAAATGGACATTTTCATCAGCTAGTGTGGCCGATTTTAATGGAGATGGAAGAGTAGATGTATTAATGATGGGAGCTCAAGCTAACCCCAGTGCCCAAACGAGTGCTTACTTTTGGGACGTGATTAATGGAAGTGTTCTATCATATGACCCATTAGGTTATAACTGGCCTGGCGGTGGTGGTCGGATCAATGTCGCCAATCTTGATGCAGATCCTGAACTAGAGGCTACTTTTGCTACTGGAGCATTTCTTTTCATTCTTGATAATGATTTTACTGAAATAGCTAGAGTTCCTATTATAGAAACCACTTCAGGTGTTACCTCAAGTACAGTATTTGATTTTAATGGGGATGGAGCCTCAGAAGTAGTATATCGAGATGAGGAAAATTTATATATAATTAATGCTGGTGGGTATGAAAATGAACCTGTTGGTAAAAAATTATTTACCGTCGAGTGTAAATCTAGAACCGCCGTTGAGTACCCCATTATTGCTGATATAAATAATGATGGTGCTACAGAACTTATTGTTCCTTGTGGGTATTTAGAGCAAAGCTGTAATAATTGTTATACCAATTCATTTAAGGGATTTATTCGAGCATTCGAGTCAAATGGTGAACCTTGGGTTGCCTCTAGAGAAGTTTGGAACCAGCACGGATACCATGGAGTTAATGTTGGAGTTAATGGAGATAATTTATTGATTCCAACCACTATGCAAAGTATGGTCGCCGAATATGCTGACTGTGATAATGATGGCGTAGCAGACCAACCCTTTAATTCATTCTTAAATCAACTTCCCGTATTGGATGACCAAGGGTGCTTGACCTTTCCTGCACCTGACTTTCAATTTAGTGGACCAATAAACTATACTTCACCCCAATGTCCAGAAACAGATTTTGATATAACGTTTCAAATTGTAAATTTGGGTAATACTAAAGTCCAAGGTAATATTTCGGTGAGCTGGTATGCAAATGTTGATCCCAATGTAGATGACCAAGCTGTAGCTTTAGGTACCGATACATTTGTAATTGGCCAAGGAGATGACTTACAAACTACCGATATTAGCTTCACTGTAAATGGACCACCAAATTTGACAAATTACACATTATACATTCGCATTAATGACCCTCTTTCAAGTGATTTTAATGAATGTGATGTTACTAATAACACAATGTCAATCCCAATTAATATTGGGCCTTTTGACATCATCGTAGAGAAACTAAAGGATCATGAGCAATGTGACCCTGCCCCAATTGGCAATGGCCAGGCCAAAGCATATGTAATGGTAGATGGCCAAGAAGAAACGAACAATTTTACATTTACTTGGTACACCGATGCGGCACTCACACAGCAATATGGTGTAGCTGAGCACACCAAAACCGATCTTCTAGAGGGCACCTACTATGTTATAGCAGAATATGATGACAATCTAATAACTTGTACCTATACAAATGCAATGAGTATCAACATAGCTGAGGTAAACAAAACATATGATACTGAGTTATTAGAGGTATTTAATCAAGAACCCACCAACTGCGTTGACCCTGGTGAAATCGAAATCCATTTAAAAGTAAATGATATTTTAGTAGCAGAAGGCTTTTATAATGGAAATCCATACCTTTTTGAATGGTATGAAGGTAATACTTTTTTACAGTTTGGTCACCACGTTAGTTTACCAACTGGTACTTATGAATTAGATGTAATTGATACTCAAACAAGTTGCGTGGCCGCCTCTGGTCAATTTACCATTGGAGATCCACGAGTGGATTTTCCTGAGCCAAGCGCAATAATAATAGATGTTCAATCTTGTATTAATATTGAAACTGGGGAAATTCATGCTTATGTTGATGAGAGTGGCAATCCTAATGCTGACCCAAATGACTATGAGCTCACACTTTACAATGGTTATGGCGCTATTGATGGCAACCAACTTGAGCCGCCGCTTGTTGATATGGCGTTTATCAATGGAAACAACTATAAAAGATACTTTAATCTTCCGGCAGGTGCATATAGCCTAAGTGTAAAAGATTTAAATAGCGAATGTGATGCTGTTACCACTCTGGATATTGATATTGGAGACCCACCTTATCCAAGTGTAACAAATGTAGTTCCGACCTCACAAACATCATGTATCGCAACCGCGCCAAACGGCGAACTAGAAGCAACAATTGTGGGCAACGTTTCAGACCACACCTTTGAATGGTATTTAAATGGAACCATTTTAATGGAAAATGGAGATAATAATGGCGCAGTTGCTGGTGCAGATACGGAACACATTACTGGCTTATTGTCAGGGACATATTACCTAACATTAATTGACAACGCCACACAATGCAGTGTTGATGCCGGCCCATATGTAGTTGATGATGGTATAGTTTTACCACAAATAAGTATACCACAAGCCAATATTGCTGCCCAAACAGTATGCGGACCGCCAAATGGGTCTATCTTAGCAATAATTGACATTGGTGACCCAGCTGACTACACTTTTACCTGGTATTATGGTCAATTAATCGAGCCAGATTCGTTAATTGCTGGTGAAACAGATGAATTTATTGAGGATATTGAAGGAGGCAGATGGTATACAGTTACTGCTATTAATAATATAGATCAGTGCCAAGCAAGCCAACCACAATCTGCCTTTGTACCAAGTAATATTCCTGTATTAGATATTTCCATTACTTCTAATGGAGAAGCTGGTGATTGTAATAATCCCCAAGTTTCCATACTGCTTTCTGTCGAAATTAACGGGCAAGCTCCTGCACCAGGTGAACTCACTTATCAATGGTATTATGGGGATGTATTGCTACCAGGTGAAACAAACGAAAGTTTAATAAATGTCCCGGCAGGAGGCTATAATTTAGAGGTAACTCATGTAGCTACAGGTTGTATATACATGGAGCCTTATATACTTGAGCCTTGGTATATTTCACCTATCACTATCGAGGCAACAACTACAAGTAACACCTCCTGTAACGGTGGAAATGGTGAAATTGAAGTTTCCATCACTAATTTAGCCGATTTTGGGATAGGTACAGTCATCTCTGATTTTGAATTTAACTGGTATGAAGGAAATGTTGTTAAAGCTACTCAACCCGGCTGCTTGGATCCGTTTGACTTTAATTGCCATAATCCAGATTTTGCAGATAACGACCATATATTATCTGACTTAGAGCCAGGTGAATACACTGTCGAGGCCATATTTAATGGACCAAGTGCTTGTATTTCACTCCCATTAACTGTAACAATTATAGATGAAAGTGGTATACCAAAGATTCAAGCGCAGCAGGGACCAATTATTAATACAAACTGTAGTTCTAATACTTACAATGGCAACATATCTTTAACTGTTAACAAAGCTGACCCAGACGATCCTATACCTTTTGACCCAACAGATTACACCCTTACTTGGTACACAGGAACTACTCAAGATATTGCTCCTGCCAATGAAATTCCCCTTTTAGCGAATCAATATGATGTCAATGTTGGGGGAGGAAGTTATACTGTAGTTGTCGCTCATAATATTTCTTTATGTAGCGATTCAGTAACTTTTGTAGTCAATGATCAGATCGAAATTCCAGAGGTTACACTTTTGGGCACATCGGCACAGACAACCTGTGTGGACTTAGGTAGCATTGAGGTAAATCCATCTACTGCAAACGTTGAATTTTATTGGTATACCGACAATACTCTGATGCTTGAAGATTATCAAACAGAAACTTTTGACGATCATATGGTGGCTGAATTAAATAATGATTCTTTAGATAATTTAGTAGCAGGAGAATATTACTTAATTATAAAAGATCTTGATACAGACTGTATTTCATATCCTTATGTTTATGAAGTGGCAGATGAAATTCAATCTTTTACCGTTACATTTTCTTCTACTCCACAAGTCAACTGTGATTTAAATAACCCCGATGGTACATTAGAAGCCACCATTAGCAATGGCGTTGGGCCTGATTTTTATATTGAGTGGTATAGCGGTATTGAGGTTACACAGGGCGGTTTAATAACGAGTGGGACAAATGTCAATCAAATATCAGGTTTAGCGGAAGGGTATTATATGGCAGTGATTGAAGATCTTGGTACAAACTGTATTGACACCACAAGTCAATATTACTTACGTGAGGAAATGAATGATGATATAAAAGTTTTAACAGGATCCAAAAGTCTAACGAACTGTGGAGATCCTGATGGAAGTGTATCTGCATTGGCATATAGCTCATTAGACATAAACACAACTTACACTTATGAGTGGTACACCGCTAGCCAAACGCCAGGCGTTGACCAACCCATTGCCAGTACAGCACAAGTCACTGGATTACCACTTGGCATATATCAAGTTAGAGCTAGAGACTTAAATGACCTTGCATGCGTTAGTGAGACAGCCACTGTTGAAGTAACTGATGCCCGCGCATACCCAACATTGAATTTAGATGCAACAACTTCTTCACCAAATACCATGTGTTATGAGTATAAAACTAATGGTGAACTGAGTGTTAGAGTACTTGACTTTATAGATGATGGCATCACAGACTATACTTTTGAATGGAGTGCATCAGATAACCCAGGCTGGGTGGCATACGGCCATCATATTACAGGCCTAAAAGCTGACGTCACTTACAGTGTTACTATTACAAATAAATATTCAGAATGTACTAGTATTCAACAGTACAGTTTCAATATTGAAGATAGTTTACCGGTCATACCTCCACCTGATCTTGAGGTACTTGCCATCCAAACAAGTTGTGACCCCGTGAATCCAAATGGCAGTATCACCATTACAGATCCTGATGAAAATTTATTCTATTATGAAGTATATGCACCTGATAATAGTTTACTTGGGTCAGATATTATATTACAGAACCTAGGAGAAGGAACATATTACGCTAAAGCAATTGATTACGAGTCAGGCTGTGAATCTGCTCTCGCATCGATCGAGGTTACAGAGTCACTTACTACGCCTACATTTGATATTAGAGTTGCACCTGCTTCTTGTAACTTAGCAAATGGAGTAATTTATGTTGATATTGATCCAGAGTTTATGGAAGGTGCCAATGTGTATATTGACAATTTATACACAAATGAAGTACTTGCTGGCCCTGCTACAGGTGGATTAGAAACAGGCTCATATGAAGTCACCGTAATTGACGCCAATGGTTGTATGGCCACTGATGATGTATTTGTACCTAATGATATTCATATTTATAATGGTATTAGCGCAAATAATGATGGTAAAAATGATTTCTTCAATATTGATTGCATAGAAGATTTTAATGAGTCAAATGTTATTATATTCAATCGATATGGCACTAAAGTATTTCAAACAGACCGATATGACAACAATGATCCTGCCAATCGATTTGAGGGTACTTGTAATATAAATTTAGGCATAAAAACGGGAAGTGGGTTATTACCTTCTGGTGCTTACTATTATATAATTAATTATACTAAATTAGATCAAGATTTGAATCCCGTCGAGGCAAGAAAAGCCGGTTATTTACAATTAGAGTATTAGACCAGCATTAATAACAATAGTTTTTGAATGTATTTTGCAAAATACATTCAAAAACTTATACATTAACCCACAATTTCCTCTTTTTTTCTCATGATTTCAACGATTTCATCGGTTATTCCTGTGCTGGAGAACCCGCCATCATGCATTAAATTTTGCATGGTTACCATGCGACACAAATCTGAGAATAGTGTCACAATATAATTAGCGCAATCTTCTGCACTTGCATTACCAAGCGGGGACATTTTATCAGCATAATCAAAAAATACATCAAAGCCACCTACACCCGTACCAGCGGTTGTTTTAGTAGGAGACTGCGATATAGTATTCACCCTTACTTTTTTAGACTTGCCTAGGCGATAGCCATAACTCCTTGCAATAGACTCTAATACCGACTTAGCCTGAGCCATATCTGAGTAATCTGGGAAGGTCTTCTGCGCTGCAATATATGATAACCCAACTATAGAGCTCCATTCATTTAATGCATCTAGCTTTTCTGCCGTTTGCATTACTTTATGAAACGACAATGCCGATATGTCAAGTGTCTTGAGATACCAATCATAATTAAGATCACCATAATCTCTGCCTTTTCTCACATTTGGGCTCATACCAATACTGTGCAAAATAAAATCCAATTTCCCGCCAAGTAGTTCTGTTGATTTTGAAATAAGATTTGTTAGATCATCAATACTTGTCGCGTCAGCACTGATTACTTCTGAACCACATGCTTCTGCAAGCTCATTTATCTTACCCATTCGTAGTGCCACAGGAGCATTACTAAGCACAAATTTACCTCCTGCCTCATGCACTTTTTGGGCCGCTTTCCATGCAATAGAGTTTTCATCTAATGCCCCAAATATAATTCCTCTTTTACCGTTAAGTAGTTGATATGCCATATCTATTTATTTAATTCTACGATTAGCCTGTAATTTACACATTTTTATTGGCTTCTTAAACAACACTAGCCAATTACAACTAGATTAAAACTTGTGTTTACACAAATTTCTTATTAATTTTACATCAATAACTAGCTGATAATCAGATTTAATTAATAAATTTGAAAAAATTAATGGATTTTGTGAAACTTTTTATCACTACATTTCGTTTAATTATTGAGTAAATACCATTTAATTATGCTAGGTAAAAAATTCATATTGGGTTTGAGTCTAATTATGCTAATCTCCGTGGGAGTGTTGGTGTATGGCAAGCAGCATATTGCCAATAATAAACAGCAAAAAGTTGAACATAATACTGCTGACTCAAAGTATAGTCACTCTGCCCTATCATTTAATTTAATCTTTGTTATTTTAAGTAAATTTACTGATAACAAACGATTTGAAGAATAGAACATCTATCTCCATGAATTTGGTGGTATAATTTTTCAACTGTATTCTTATTTTATCTTTTTTTTCAATCAAATTGATTAAATTTATACCCTGATTTAAATTAAATGGGATGAAGAAGACAACCAAAATGGCTCTAATGAGCCTCTGTTTAATCATATTGCCTTCATTATGCTTGGCCAACTTTAAACCTGATGATGTATTAGGGATTT
>JAUIFR010000121.1 GCA_030430325.1 Bacteroidia bacterium
TGCATTTGAGAGTTTCTTTGGTGGTGGCGGAGGCCGTTCTGGTGGCCGTCAGCAGCGTGGTTCGAACTTGAGGATCAAGCTCAAACTCACCTTGGATGAAATCGCTAGCGGAGTAGAAAAGAAGATAAAGGTAAAACGATATGCCGCTTGTGATAGCTGTGGTGGAAATGGAGCCAAGAATGGAACGGCACTGAAAAGCTGCCCTACCTGTAAGGGAGCGGGGCAGGTAAAGCGTGTGGCTAATACTATTTTAGGGCAAATGGTAACCTCCAGTGTATGTCCGACATGTAACGGAGCTGGTCAAAGCATTGATGAGCGCTGTGACAAATGCAGCGGTGAAGGGCGAATGCTCAAAGAGGAAGTTATTCCTATTAAAATTCCTGCTGGTGTAGCCGAAGGTATGCAGCTCTCGATGTCCGGCAAAGGAAATGTACCACCTAGGGGAGGTATTCCTGGTGATTTATTGATCATTATTGAGGAAAAAGAAGATGACTTGCTTAAGCGAGACGGGAACAATATTATTTATGATTTATACATCAATTTTATTGATGCGGCATTAGGTACGTCTGTAGAAGTTCCTGTCGTTGGTGGTAAGGTTAAGATAAAGATCGACCCAGGCACACAAAGCGGTAAAATTTTACGCCTTAGAGGCAAAGGTATCAAAGATATTAACGGATATAGCAAAGGTGATCAGCTCATTCAAGTGAATGTTTGGACACCAAAACAGCTCTCTAAAGATGAAAAAGAGAAGCTTGAAAGTCTCCGAAATTCACCTAATTTTCAACCAAAACCTGGCAAGAACGATAAGGGATTTTTCGAGAAGATGAAGGAGTTTTTTCATTAAAATGGGATGATTTGAATGTAATTTGCAAAATTTGTTGAATTTGTTTCAATTAATAACAAATTTCAATATTTTTAATCGAATAATGGAATTATATACTCCTAGCTATGGCTTATTAATCTGGATGATTGCTTCTTTTCTGGTAGTAATTTTAAGTTTTATTAGTTTAGTTAGCATCCTAAAGAGCGATTTTGATTTCAATATTAAATTGATTTGGACGATAATTGTATTTGCCATTCCAATTATTGGTTCTCTCATTTACTTCGGATTGAAACGACGAAGCAATTAAAGAATAATCCGTGTTCATCCGCCTAATCCGTGGCTATTTGTGATTCAGACAATATCGAATAAATTCTGCTAATTTAATTTAAGCAAATCAAAACACTTCAATCTTTAAGTTGCACTTTAGTGAAACTTTTTGTATATTTGTTTTGTGAATGATAGAAAAAGAACCATTGTATTTTATAAAGACTATTTTGATTCATTCTTTATTAAACAAAATGAAAAAGTTAAGCAAAAAATTGTCTGGACACTTGAGTTAGTTGAAGAACTTCAGAATGTTCCGGAAACCTACCTGAAGCATCTGAAAGGAACAGATGGTTTATATGAAATTAGGGTTCAGGTTGGAAATAATATTTTTAGAATCTTTTGTTTTTTCGATAAAGGTCAGTTAGTCATATTGATGAATGGCTTTCAAAAGAAAACTCAAAAGACACCTAAAAAGGAAATTAATAAAGCATTAAAGATTAAGAAAGAATATGAGCAAGAAAAGTAACATCATGAACCTTGATGAATTCAAGAACAAGCACTTTGGTAAAGTTGGTACGTCTAAACGCGATGAGTTAGAGGAAGGATATAAAAACTTTAAAATTGGGGCATTAATTCATGAGGCGAGATTAAAGAAAGGTCTAACACAAGAAGAACTTGCCGATAAAGTAGGAACTACCAAGTCTTATATTTCTAAGATTGAAAATAATATTAAAGAGGTCAGGCTTTCTACGCTCAAAAAGATAGTCGAATTGGGTCTTGGTGGCCAGTTGGACTTACAAATTAAGTTATAAAAACTTTACAATTAATCCTTGTTCATCCATACCCCCCTGCAGGCTGGCCCAGCTCTAAAATGATATATTAAATATCATTTCTTAACGAGCTGTCCTGTGGTTCAGACAATATTAAACAAATTCTGCAAATTTCATGCAAAATACCCAAAAAAATCAGCTTATTTCTTCTTTGGTCGCCTAACCAGCTCTCCGCCACAATTTGGACAGATTTGTTCCATATTATGCGTGCAGGGTTCACAAAAAGTGCACTCGTAGGTGCAAATATAGGCTGCTGCAGAGCTATCAATGTTGCCATTGCATTTTTCACAGGTGGATTTCATTAATAATGCCATAGTTGCATGAATTAATTATTCCGCTCGAACTTATCCAGCATGCTATTGGTGCGCATTTGCATTTTATTTTTGAACATACCCGTCCAGCCGAGTAAGTAACCTTTCCAGCCTATGGCTTGCTTTGCCCATTTGTACAGGTCAAATTGATCGATGTGTTCGATGATTTTGCCATCTTTCAACTTAAATTGAGATGAAATATGATTGACTACGGGGCGTCCTGTTTGGCTAAAAACATACTTTGCTTCGATCTGAGCGCTACCGCTTTGTTCGTCTCCTTGTATATTGTTTGCCCTAACATTTATGCCACTTCCTCTGCCATTGTTCACAAGCATGCGCCACATATTTCGGGCTCGTTCGCCTTTTAACCTTCCAAAAGCAGGGTCTTCAAAGACTACCTCATCATGGTAGCAAGCTGCCATGGCATCAGCATCTAATTTCTCAAATGCTTCATAAAATTTTTGAATAACTTCCATAGCTACAATATAAGCATGAGTATCTAAAATAAAAATGAAATTGAATTTTCAGGCTATAAAACTAAGGAATTTGTTATTGCTATTTAAGGTTTTAGAATCTGATTTTATAAAGTTAAATTGCAATTAGTTAGTAGTTTTTTAATTTTTTTGATTTCGTTATCAGAGAAGGGGTTTTCACTCAAATGAATGTATTTTAAGCCTTTCATGTCAAGTATCGGACCTGGGAGTTTATTGAACTTATTATTATCTAAAAAAAGGCGTTCAACTTGGTCTAAACTTCCAAATGAATCAGGCAAGTGTGTAAGCAAATTATCATTCATATTTAAAAAAAGTAATGAATCTAATTGCCCAATGGATTCAGGCAGGGTAATCAACCGATTGTTTTCAACAAAAATAGATTTTAGAGCCACCAACTGCCCAATGGACTCAGGTAGTGCATCTATATTATTATCAGCTAGCTTTAAAGTGGTAAGCTTATTGAGGTTACCTATAAATTCTGGGACTTCAGTTAATTGATTATTATTTAAATATATGATTTCAAGTTGGTCAAGTTGGCCAATCACTTCAGGGACCTCCTGTAAATTGTTGTAACTCAAATCTAGGAACTTTAAATTCTTTAAAGTAGCAATGGATTCTGGTAATTCAGATAAATTTAGATGATGTAACTCAAGTTCATAAACATGCTCCTTGTTTTGTAAAGCTTCTTCTAATGATTGATATGTTTTGTTAGTTTGAGCATAGAGTTTTGATACACATAGAATGAATATCAATACGAAACTGAATATTTTGAGCATAAATAGTATAATTAAATAAGTAGGGCACCTTTGTTAATTATAATATACTCAATTTTAATTAAAATTCATAATATGCTAAAGCAAGAACCCATTCTGTGCAGGTAAGGGTTCAGGTATATTTTCATCATTTATCATCTCTCGTAAGTCAATTTCTATACCAATAGCAATAGAAGTAATTGGTACGTCATTATAAGTGCCCTCAAATGGGTTTTCAGAATAATCGCCAATTTTCTCCATCAGAAAGAAAATCCAGATGATGATGGCTGACGCAATGGCACACACCCAGCTGAGTTCAAAATTTATTTTATTGAAAATATCGATCATGCCAAAGGGTAAAAATACACAAAACACCAGTGTGAGCCACTGAGCTGCTGAAGCATATTGTCTTGGGAATGGAAAATTCTTTATTCGCTCTGACTTTCCTTGATCGGCATAAAACGATGTAATTAATTGATGAAACTCCATGTGCCGGAAGTCTTCAAAATAACCCGTATCCCTGAGTTGCTGAAGCCGCTGAGATTGTCTCCCAAGAATTTGTGTGGCTATGTTTGATTTGGTTTTATAAAATCTAATTTCTTCTTCTGGTAAATAACGACTTAAATCATGGTCTAACTTATTGTAATAATCTTCGCAAACAGTCGGAGAAAAAAGCCCACGTATTCGATTCTCTGTGTGCTCCCATTCTCTACTTAACCTCAATTGGTGCCTAAGTGCTGTAAGCCATGCGATATGTCTGTAAATGAGTTCTTTTTGAATGGTCTGTTGCTCTTCTCCTTTAACAAATGAAACAGTGGCAGCTGCAAAAGTCCGGCTATTATTCACTATGCTCCCCCAGATTTTACGGGCTTCCCAAGTTCGGTCATAGGAGCTATTATTCTTAAAGCCCAAATAAAAGGCAACGGCAATACCAATCACGCTGATGGGCTGCCAAGGCAATGAAAAATTGATCGATAGTACGTGGGAAATGGCTAGAATTAAGCAAGAATAAAGCAGTCCATAAATAAAGGGCCACTTTGACCAATAAAACGTCATCCAAAAGCCATATTTTCGTTTGATGTACATGGTATGATAAATTTTCGATTTTACAAGTTTATAAAATTAGTGAATCTAGCGGGATTTAAAAATTGGGTTTATCAATGCATGTGGATGAATTGAACTTTTCTAATAATTATATCTTGATTAAGTACAAAATTATGCTTCCTCAGAGATATTTATTGGATTTTAGCATGAATTTTTATTAACAAAGTGCAATTTTAAGTAGTATTGGAAAATTTAATAGCTTCTTCCTGGCGCAGGTTCCCCGAACCTGTGCCCAAATGGTATTCATCTGTTTTGAACAAGATTGGCCAAATTTACTTCAGTAAAACTATAAATTTTAAAGGCATTCGTCCAAAAATATAATTGATTTAAAAGGCTTGGACGGAACCGGCGAGACATTTTACTCATTTATTCAAAATTGATTCATGCCGGTTTCAGTGAACCAGCAAGCTGGTTTCATGTAAAATATTATTGGGTTGATTCTTGGATAAAATATTGCTCAAAGGCACAGGTTCGGAGAACCTGCGCCAGAATAGAATAAAAAACGCTCTCGCCAAGATTATTTTAGCCAAAAAACCAATCAACTTTAAACGAAATTAGCAAAATATGTTCAAAATCAAACTGCAACTGCTGCTTTGATGCCTGGATGGCACTCATAATTAGTGATTTCAAAGTCTTCGAACTTAAAATCAAAGATATCTTTTACTTCAGTATTTATATTCATCTTTGGTAATGCAAATGGTTTGCGAGACAGTTGCAAATTAGCTTGTTCTATATGATTGGAGTACAAGTGCGCATCCCCAAGTGTATGGATGAAATCACCTGACTGTAAGTCACAAACTTGAGCTATCATCATAGTAAGCATTGCATAAGAGGCAATATTAAATGGCACGCCCAAAAATACATCAGCACTACGCTGGTAGAGCTGGCAGGATAATTTACCATCCACTACATAAAATTGAAACAAGATGTGACATGGTGGTAATGCCATATTCTTGATTTCGCCTACATTCCAAGCACTTACAATGAGGCGTCTGGAGTCTGGATTCGTCTTAATTTGTTCAATAACTTGTGAAATTTGATCCACATGCTCTCCCGCAGCAGGCCAACTCCTCCACTGATAACCATAAATTGGCCCTAAATTACCGTTTTCATCAGCCCATTCATCCCAAATGGATACCTTATGGTCCTTAAGATATTTAATATTGGTATCTCCTTTCAAAAACCACAGAAGTTCATAAATAATGGATTTTAGATGCACTTTTTTGGTAGTAACTAGTGGGAATCCTTTACTCAAGTCAAAGCGCATTTGGTGGCCAAAGATGCTTTTTGTGCCTGTGCCCGTGCGATCACCCTTAAAATGACCATCATTCAAGATTTTTTGCATTAAGTCGAGGTATACCTTCATGATTTGTTAGCGATTTATGATTTTTTGGAGTTGATCTGCCAATAGATCGATTTCTTCAATGGTATTATATATGGCGAATGAGGCCCGCACGGTCCCTTCAATGTCCAAATGATCCATGAGTGGTTGTGCGCAATGATGTCCTGTCCTTACCGCTATTCCCTTCGCATCAAGGAGCATTCCGATATCAAAAGCATGCCAGCCTTTCACAACAAATGATACCACACTTACTTTGTGCTTAGCTAACCCAATTATTTGTAGATCTGGTAATTGGCTGAGTCGATGATGTGCATGTTGAAGTAGCTGGTCTTCATGTTCCTTTATGGTAGGTTTACCCATTTTTTCAATAAACCTAATAGCATGCTCAAATGCAATAAAATCGGCAATATTGGGTGTGCCAGCTTCAAATTTATAAGGAATATCATTAAAGGTAGTCTGATTAAAACTCACTTGGTCAATCATCTCGCCACCTCCCATAAATGGGGGCATGGCTTCCAACCACTTTCGTTTACCATAAAGTGCTCCAGCACCAGTCGGCCCATACATTTTGTGAGCAGATATGGCATAAAAATCACATCCGATATCTTGTACATCAATCTCAAGGTGGGCTGCCCCTTGTGCACCATCTATGACAGTCACGGCACCTACTTCATGGGCTAACTTGGTCATTTCTTTAATGGGATTGATTGTCCCAAGTGCATTAGAGGCATGAGCAATGGCTACTATTTTAGTTTTTTCATTTAATAATTCCTTGTATTGGTCTATATTTACCTCGCCTTTGTCATTAATGGGAATAACTTTTAGCATGGCCCCTTTTTGCTCACATAATAGCTGCCAAGGTACAATATTGGAGTGATGCTCCATGGTCGATACCATAATTTGGTCGCCTGATGATATAAACTCTCCAAAACATTTTGCTACAAGATTAATACCAGCTGTAGTACCTGAGGTAAATATAATTTCTTCTACTTCAGCTGCATTTATAAATTGTTGAAGACTTTTACGGGTTTGCTCGAATGCATCAGTGGCCATTCCGGCGAGATGATGTGCTCCACGGTGCACATTGGAATTAAACCCACCATAGTATTCTTCAAGCGCTTTAATCACTGCCGTAGGTTTTTGGGTAGTAGCTGCATTATCCAAGTAAATGAGCTGATGTCCTCTTACTTTTTGGTCAAGAATTGGGAATTGGCTTCTTATGCTCTTGATATCAATCATTTGATCTACAAACTCCATCGTTTTTTAATTTACCTCTTCATAATCAATATACTCTCCTTTGATACGCTCAGAGTAAGTATCACGTTTTTTAGTAGTAGAGCTTTTCATCTGATGGTTGGCTGTTTTTTTTCTATGTCTACGTTTTAAAACAAAGAATAAATATATGCCAATCAGCATCAAAATTGCAATTCTCAGATTCATAGGATATTATATTAACAAATAATTTGTGTGCTGCTGTGTTCAACTACATAAAGATAAGATTTATCTCCATTAAAACCACTATGATGAAGCAATTTTATTGATGGATATAATTTTGATTTAGGATTGAGTAAGAAAATTGTACTGATCTTCATCACAAGCATAGAGTGCTGACTCCAGCGCGTCTTTCCATGGCTTAAGTGTATTAGAATCGGGTATATTTTTTAACGTTTCACGGATTTCAGTAATTTCAAAAACTTCAAAATTTTGCAAAAGTTTAAGAATGGGTTCGATCATTTCTCGGTCTTCATCGGATAATTGGAAGGTGGTGTTTTTAGCTATTTCATGAGTTACTACTACAGGTTTAGCTTCTATCTGTTTTTGACCGGTTGATAATACGGTGAAACCAAATTGCGTACCTTCCCCTTCTTGAGACTGCACTTCGATGGTGCCACCATGTGCTTCTACCATCATTTTACAGTAAGTGAGTCCAAGGCCTGTTGATTTGGCCCGACCGGAGCTTTTCACGCCGGCTTGGCTAAATTTATCGAAGATGGTGTTAATTTTGTCTGTGGGTATGCCTTCTCCATTGTCTTTGATCCATATTTTGATCCAATTTTGCTTATTTTGTTCAGTTTTTTCAAATTCTAGCCTGACTTCCCCTCCGGTAGGCGTAAATTTAATGGCATTGGTGAGTAGGTTCACCAACACTCGTAGTATGATTTCGTAGTCGATATGGAGTATAAAGTCCTGATCTTGTTGTAATAAAATAGAGATACGCTTCTCGGCAATGAGCATGTGCACTTGTTCTAGACTAGCTTTCAGCAACTCAATACATCCATAATCACCAGGGTTAAGCTGCACATTGGAATTTTCATATTTTTGAATATCCAGGATGTTTTCAACCATGTGCAGGAGCTGCGTACCCATCTGATGGATGGTCTTTTGCTTTCTGGTATTGATTCTGGAGTCAGAGAGGCCGATAATAGAGTTTAATGGATTTTTGAGATCATGCACGATCATACCAGTCATATTTTCTTTGAAGGCATCGAGCTCTTTGAGGCGTTCGTTTGTAGCGAGGAGTTCTTCGGCTTGAGCATTTACTTCCTCATTTTTTTCTTTTAAATCACAATTAAGTTGCTGTGTTTGTTTGTTTTTACGGTAAATAAATATACCAAAAATAAGGCTTAATGCGATACCCAGAATACTGGCATAGACTTGTATTTGTTTGCGTTGCAAGTTGCTTTCTTTAACTTTGTTTTGCTCACCGAGGAGTTTGATCTCAGCTTCTTTTTGCTCGGTATCAAACTTGGTTTGCATTTCGGTAATCTGTTTCTGAGCGTTTTGTTCTGCATATTTCTTATAATGTTGATAAGATAATTTTAGGTATTTATTTGATAATGGGATATTGCCTAATGTATCATAGATATTGGCTAAGTTTTGATAGTTCGCAACTATAATTATACCTAATTTATACTTATTATGATATTCTATCCCTTTCAAATTATATTCTATAGCCTTTTGATAATCCTTTTTAAGAAAATATACACTTGCAAGGCTTTCCATAAGGTTTACTAAGAAGTCGGCGTTTAATATGGAAGAATTAATACTATGCGATTCTTTTAAAAAGTAAAGTGCAGAGTCCAAGTTGTTAAGTTCCTTATGGAATTCACCCATATTTATGGTTATTACTCCTATACCGTGTAAATCTCCAATTTTTTTAAATAAATAGTAAGCTTTATATCCATAGTTTATAGCTTTGTGATGATCTCCAAAAATATGATTATAGATGGCAAAATTATTATAAACATGCCCAACGCCTGAAAGACAATTTAACTTTTGAAATAGATTTAGAGCCCTCTTATTATACTCATAAAAATAGTTTCTGTTTGCAAGTGCTCCATAAAAAAGCCCAGCATAGTTTTGATAGCAATTGGCTAAATTGAGTAGGTCCCCTTCTTGTTTAAAGGCTTTGATTGCTTGCAGATAATATTTAGTTGCTTGATTCTGTATACCTCTTTTTTTATAAACTAAACCTTTCCCAGCCCAGCCATGTGCTTGTAAATATTTATCATTAAGTTGTTTGCCAATTTGTTCTGCCATATGATAGTGATTGTTTGCACTATCCGTTTTACCCATCAAAAATAATGTTTCAGCTAAATGGTAGTAAGCAAACCCTAAAAGTTTGGTTGAATTGGTTTGTTTAGCAAGATGTGAAGCTTTGAGGGCATATTCATTTGCCTTAACCACATCAATGAATTTAGAAACCTCCGATAAATTATTTAATGCTTTGATACGCTCGGTATTATTTCCGGCATTGTCATAGGTAGTAAGCAGGCTATCTTTAGTCGAATATTCAAAGCGTGAACGGTGCTGTCCTATGATTTGGCTTATAACCAAAGATGATAATATGTATAAGTAAAAAACTCTCATTATGAAGTGATTTAGGATTTATTCAACAGTTCTAGGTATAAATTTTCATCGCAGGAAACCAATACCTGTTCTATTTGTTTTTTCCATTGCAAAATGCCCTCTGAACCTTTAATTTGATCAATAACTTTACGGATTTCGCTGATTTCGTAAACTTCAAAATCGCATAAAATATCCATAAAAGGCTGAAGGTAGGCTCGCTCAGGAATGGTAAGAGTAAGTGATGTTGTTTTAGTTTCACTTATTTGGTCTGGGACAGAATTTAATTCTTGCTGGTGCATTAATTTGACTGTAAAGTAAAAGCTTGCTCCTTCACCATAATTTGATATCACACCAATTTCTCCATCATGTGCTTCGACCATCATTTTACAATAAGTAAGCCCAAGCCCAGTGGATTTTATTCTGCCGGCTTTCTTAGCCTTAGCTTGCCCAAAGCGATCAAATATCGAATCAATCTGATCTGTAGGTATGCCCTCACCGTTATCCTTGATCCAAATTTTGAGCGTTTCATTGTCTAGAATTTCTGTTTCTATTCGTATTTTACCGCCATGCGCCGAAAACTTAATAGCATTAGTTAATAAGTTTACAATAACCCTAACCATCACTTCCATATCCACAGCGATGGTAAACGTTTTATCTTTTTGAATTTTAAGGTGTAGTCGCTTATTTTCAATTAAAAGAAGTACTTGGTTAACGGCTTCTTGAATTACCTTATCAAAACTGTATTCGGAAAGCCTCAGTTGTACCTTAGTATGCTCATATTTTTGAATATCTAAGATATTTTGAACCAAGTTAAGCATTTGTTTACCAGCCTGATGTATAGTTCTTAGGTTTTTTTCGCTATGCTTAATCTCTGATAAACCAATGATAGAATTTAATGGATTTTTAAGATCATGCACGATCATACCAACTAAGCTTTCTTTAAAATGATCTAGTTCAACAAGCTTTTTGTTGGTATCATAAAGCTGATCTGCTTGTGCCATAATTTCCTCTTGTTGTTGTAAAATTTCTTCATTCAACTCTTGTAGTTGATAATTACTTTCTTTGAGTTCGTTTGCCTTTTCTTCAATTTCAAGTTTTTGGGATTTAATAGCCTCATTTTTGTCATGTAGCGCTAAATTAACACGTTTCCTATACTTGATTCTTTTAATTAATACAACTACAAAAGCAATACACACACAGAAGGCAAATAAGCTAAAATAAATATAACTTTGCTTACGTTTTAAGTTGGCTGATTTAAGGTCGTTTTCTTTTTGTAACACAAGTATTTCTGCCTCTTTTTTTTCTGTTTCATATTTTGTTTGCATTTGTGCCAAAGTTTTTTCCGATTTTTGGCTTTGATAAAGATCCAAGGCCATCAGGTGATCTAGTAAGTAGTTATATGCTAAATCTTTGTTGCCTAGCTCATTGTGAATTAATGAAAGTTTTTTGGTGCTGAGTTGAAGCTCATTGTAGTTTCCGGTTAATTCATTTAGTGTAATGGACCGTTCAAAATAATGAATAGCAGAGTCATACTCTTTGAGTCCATGATAAGCGCTACCTAGACTTTCAAGCACTGCACCTATTAATAATTGACTTTTGTATGTTTTGGCGCTATTGTGTGATTCTTTAAGATAAGATATGCCTTCGGTATACCTGCCGTTTAGGGATAGAATCGTTCCAAGATTCAAGCCTAAATACATTAATCCATGTTTATCTTCAATTTCTTTAAAAATATGAAACGCTTTGAATAAAAACTCATAAGCTAGACTATCGTTGCCATCCAAATAGTGGCCAAT
>JAUIFR010000001.1 GCA_030430325.1 Bacteroidia bacterium
CGGCTAGCTTTGCGGTAATTTTTTCTAGATTTTGCAGTTCTAGCGCTTTGTTTACTTTGGATAGGGTAGCTATTTGCTTGGCGAGCTTTACCAGCTGTACGCCATCAGCTAAGGCCCCTGCCACACTCGCAATCACCCAAACCACTGAAGGATCTTCATCGGTAAGTACTTTTTCGGGATTGAAGGTCGTGTTACCTGCAGGGGCAATTTGATCATATTCTTGGTATGTCATATAGGCATCAATGCCACTTACACCCACACTTAGTCCTCCTAAAATGGCTGCTGATACACCACTCATGCTGCCAAATGAGGCTATAGCCAAGCCGATCGAAATAGCGGCCATGGCACTACGAATGATGGTATCATTACGCTTGCGTCGCTCAAACTCTTGCATGGCGAGCTCATGGTAGATCGGATCATTTAGTAAGGGCATATTCCCTGCAGTAAGCTGAATGACCTTCTCCAAACTCCAGATCATGCTGGGTTCCTCGTTCAGATTAGCCCTTGTTTTTTGGATGTTTTCGTACTTTTCGCCAAGGTTTTGCTGCAAAAAGCCCTTAAAAGCAGCAGTATTGCCATTTTTATAAAAATCATAGATCTGTACGAATTGAAGGTTCGGGTCAGCAAATACAGGATGTGTTTCTACTAGACCCATTCGAATTTGCTTTTCTTGTGTTTCAAACCTCTTTTGAAAGCGTTTGACAATATCAGCACCCTCGTAACTGGATCGGGCTTTGCCTAAAGCAGCCTGCTGCTCTTTTTGTATAGCTTCATAACCCATAAACAGTCCAGACTGACTTGATAAGGCCGTTTGTATAGGGCCTACCCCTTCTTCGGTAACTTGTTTATGCTCTTTTTGAATAGCAAGCTCGCTTTCATCTAATAAAGACCTTGTGCATGCCACCGCATTCTCTTCAAAGAGTTTTAAGAACTCTTTTTTGTCCCCTTCGCTAATATCGTCTGCTTTTTGCCCAGCTATGCCTAGCATACGATCAGCTGTATCTGCATCACCTAAGGTAAAACCTTCTTGATCAAGATTGTCTTTACCCTTACCAGGATCCATGCTAAACCAACCCGAGCCCACTCTAATTTTGCTTACATTAAGCTCAGTAGCTTGTAGTTGATCAATCAATGAATTCACATGAATGTCTTGGTCCAAACCAACCTGGTTGGTTAAAAAAGCCTCAATGGCTTTTGCTCGCCCACCCCCTTGAAGCAGGAGTGGACGAATATATTGAAATTCCACTTCACTTGAACTTGCACCATGAGCGACCCATCGAAGTTTATCGGTAAGATCAAGGTCAGTACCAACCAATGCCGAGGCGCTAAGCTGACTATTGAGCTCATAAAATAGTCGATTACACAGCCATTGATCAGCAAACAATTGTTGTTGCTCTGTTGAACTAAGATTACTCAGCAATAGTGCTGCTTCACCATCGGGAAAGTCCGTAAAATTACCCATCAAGCTACTCTCAGCCTCTACGAGCTCTCGTAAACGCTCTAAACAAGAATGCTTAGAGCTTTTTGCCTCAGTTGAACCTTGCATCTGATGCAATAGCTCCCGCTCCTTTGGCCATGGATTACTTGTTTGCATCAAGTTCATGAGGTAGCGTGAACGCTCATCATCACTCAGATGAGAAAGGTCTACAATACCGTTACTAGTGTTATTATTACCATTCGAGCTACCACCTACAGCATCCTGCCCAAATTGAGTATGGGTAGAACTATCCTGCTCTCTATTATTCTTACGTTGCAGCGGCGTACTTTCATGCTTGTGGCCCTGCTGCTTTTCGGCATCATCGTGTAATAATTCCCCCACGTAGTTTGTATTCAAATCATAAGGCTTAGCGAAATACTAAGCATTCCAGTCCATTGTATATGTATTAATACCAATTGGAGGAAAAATGTTACCCTTGTTAAAATACAATTTTATGAATCAGGATATAATTCTTTGAAAAGCAATGATTTGTAAATAATGAATACATTTTTATTGATACATATAGCATTGATAAATAGATTATTAATAAGTATTTGTTAGCAAATTGTGGGGATTAAGTGGGTTAAAACATACGGATGATATTGATTTGCGGCATCTTGTTTTTGTGCAATATTTTGTCTGAATCACGGATAGCCGCAGATGTAACGGATTACACGGATTGAATGATTGGATTAAAACTTCAAAAGCTTGGGTAACAACCTGATCTAAATTGGTATAAAGTAATAATTATAAAAAGATAATGTGTGCTACAACTACAAAATAAGAATTTATGGACCAAATGATACATAAAGAGATCACACGAAAAATTATTGGAAGTGCATTTCAAGTGCATTCTTTTTTAGGCAATGGCTTTCAAGAGGTGATTTATCAAAGGGCTCTTGGGCTTGAGATGTCTCAAAAGAACTTAAACTTTCAGCGAGAATTATCTCTAGACATTTTTTATAAAGAATTTCATGAACCTATTGGCACTAGGAGGGTAGATTTTTTGGTGGAGAATAAAGTGCTTGTGGAAATAAAAGCAATTAGTAGGTTTGAAGATGTGCATTTTACTCAATTATTAAACTATTTGAGGGTATACAAATTGGAACTGGGTCTACTCATTAATTTTGGTGAACGCAAATTATATAAAGTCTAATAATTAATTTCACATACTTTAATTAAAATAGCATTAGGTTTTTGTAAGTGTGAAAACATTTTCCAAAAAGCAATTTTTCGATCTATTAACGTGTTGGTAAAGCGATTATGAGTAATGCTCTTTCTCATATACCACCAAGCACGTTCAATTGGATTTAACTCGGGGCTATAAGGTGGCAAGTAAAAAAGTTCCAGTTTTGGGTGTTTTTTAAGCCACTTTTTAAGTAATTTAGCATGGTGGTATCGTACATTATCAAGCACCATAATAATTTTACTGTGATGGCGATATTGAAAAAGAATCTTCTTTAGATGCTTCTTAAAGCTTTGATAGTTGCCTTTTGCATGAAAGCTCACTGTGATTTGCCCTGTTTCAAAATTATAACTTCCCATTGCGGTTAATCGTTCTCTTTTGCGTTGTTTGCAACACACCATGGGTTGTTTTCCTTTTTTAGACCATTGATACGACAGGGTAGCTGTATTTGATAAAGAAAACTCATCTTCAAACAATAATACCGTATCAGGTGGACTTTCTAGCAGTTTTTTTTAAGCTTTCTTTAAATAGTTCTTGTTTTTGCTCATCAGCTTCTGGATAAAATCCTTTTGACTTTTGATAACTAAACCCCAGGGACTTTAATATATTATATATATGTGACCTGCTATATTCAATTCCTAAGTGATCTTTTATCCAAACCCTTAGCAGTGGCCCATTCCATGTTTGTGTATTCCATCCATAATCTAGCGGACTTTCCTCTTCTAATAGCCTGATCAGACGTTTTTTATCAGACTCCTGTAATTCGCTAGTTCTACCTCTACCTGGCTGATCATGAAGCCCTTCAACTCCTGATTTATTGAATCGATGAACCCAATTGGTGAGCTGCTTCGAGCTCATATGAAAAACGTCTGATAAACTATTGCATGATTTCCCTAATGATACCTGATAAACTGTGTAAAGCTTTATCCCCACCTTATAATCTCTATTCGAGTCAATTAGATCCTTTATTTGAGTGCTACTATAACCCTCAACTGTTACTTGTTTTCTGCTCATCTTTTTTGAGGGCAAAAAAATGATTTAATTCGTGATTATTTATTAGACTTTATGTAAATTTCAAACGGTTTGTGCTATCGTGACATCCGTGTAATCCGTTGCATCCGCGGCCATCCGTGATTCAGAACTGTCGGCGCCTTCTTAACCGCCATACCATACCAACAAGCAATAAAACAGCAACAACAACACCCACCCACACCCACCAAATACTCCTCTCAGCAACAGGTCGCATATCTCCTGTAGCTACAAACTGACCCCAGAAATAGGGATGGGATTTGATGGCATCGGCTTGTTTTAGATAGTCTAGCTTAGCTTTATGCAAAGCTACCGCCTTGTTTTCCCCATTAGCCAAATGCTTGTAAAAATGCTTCATGAGCTCCGCAGTAGTACGATCATTAGCATTCCAGAGGCTCATGACTACTGACGGGCAACCAGCATAAGTGAAGCCTCTGGCTAAGTTCAAAACACCTTCCCCTTGTACCGTTTTACCATAGCCTGTATTACAAGCGCTGAGCACAGCCAGCTCAGCTTTCAGCGGGATATTATATAGCTCAAAGGTATGTAGGGCAGCGTCTTCTAAACTATCCTGATCATCGGTGAAGTAAATTCTAGAAAACATAGGCCGGTCATCTTGTACGTTGGCGTGTGTAGCAATGTGCAGGATCTTATAATTAGGTGATTCCGTTTTAAAGCGCTTCTCGGTAGCCTGCTTACCTGAAAACAGCTGACTATTAAAGTGGGAGCTGATGTATTCCAACTCTTTTGCCGCCCATTTTAAAGGCATGAGGCTTCCGCGGACGGTGTCTTGTACTTCAACTTTTTCTACTGGTCCACGGCCTAAGTCATCACCAGTTTTAGTAGGTAAAGGCTCAAAGCTTGGCGCAAAGGCCAATAATTCGCCCATAGCTTCAGCACGCTCTTCTTGCTGGCTTTTTAGCCAAAGTGTGGCGGAATTCGCATAAGAAATGGGGTGATGATACACTAAATAATCCAGCAAATCGTATTTTAAGGTCTTTTTAGGTTCGCTGGCAAGCAAAGCCTCAAAGGGTACTAGTGCCATGATGCCATCAGGTACAATAAAGAGCTGATCTTGCTCCTTCAAGTACTTTTTAACAGGATTAATGAATGTATTGTGCAAAATTCGTGCATTTTTAGTGTAATTTTGCCAATTTTCATTCGGATTCATGACAAAAGAAGACGAGCTGATGCTTGCACGTAGTGCATGTATTTGATCAGTATAAGAACTATCTTTAGCTGTACCCACCACTTCAAAGCTTTGTGGACCGATCACAAAAGCAAATAGCGTACTGTCTCCTTCAAAGTAGGAGATCATTATTTGATTTTCAGTTAAGTGCTGCTGTATTTCCTCTACTTCAGCCACCGGGATGGTATACTTCAGCTGATAATATTTAGGATAAGTCGTTTCTAGCTCCTTCAGCAGTTCGCTAAAGTCTTCTTTGAGCGTAAAGAGCTTGTCCTTATACCGGCTCAAGCGCTCCTTTTCCTCTTCTAATCGCTCCTCTTTTTGTTCCAACTTATCGATTTGGGAGGTGTAGAAGGAGATATCAACTCTCAAATCATTTTCTTTCTCAGCTACCGTATCTGGCAAAGCGCCAAACTTACGAGCCTGGGCCTCTTGCAAGCCACTGTATAGCACTGCAGCTTTCCCTTTTTCAGCGATAGTGAAGGCTTTGTACAGGTATTTTTTATCCCCCGTGATATGGTAGAGGTCATAGGCGTTTTGCACAGCTCCTTTGAAGATGGCAGCAGAGGTTTTGGAAAGCTCCAGCTTACTGCCCTCGGACTGATAAGAGAAGCGGAGGGTGTCAGTGAGCTGGATAGCCAGTTCGTAGGTTTCGAGCGCGAAGGTGAGGTCTTTGAGGTTTTTGGTTTTTTGATGGTAGTAGGCGGTGAGGATTTGGGCTTTCTTTCCTAAAGCTGAAATATAATTAATTTCAAAATCTGTATAGTTTATACACTTAGAAAAAATTTCAATAGATTTTTCAATTAACTCTTTTGATTTAAAAAGATTATGCTTTCCAAATTCAAGTTCAGATAAACGTGTATATATAAGCCCAGAAAGAGGATTAATTTCGCTCTTATAGTATTTTTTTAAATGATTGTTTGCATTAATTAAGACACTTTTAGATTTATTAAATTTATTCAACTCTTTTAAACACAAAGCCATATCAATATGCAACTTAATCGATCCCACATTTTTATAATCATCATAATTACTAATTATCAATGCTTTATTATAACTCTCATAGGCTTTATTAAAATTCTTTACATCAAAATAAAACCTCCCCAAATACTTATAATATTTAGATAAGTAGGAGTGGTTTTCCCCTAATATTCTTTTGGCTAGATTTATTGAAAGATTCATGTACTTAAAAGATAAATCATAATTTGCATTAACTTTGTGAGCAAATGCCATCTCAGCTAAGATACCAGGCACATTAAATTGTAAAGAGTCAGGAGTGTTTTTAAGTATTATTTCCAAAGCATATTTATATTGTTTAACTGCAAGATTAAAATTGTTTTCGTATGTGTTTGTTACACCAACTGCGAAGAATGACCGAGCGATTGTAGGGTGATATTTGTAAAGTAGATCCTTTTTTAGGGTTAGTGATTTTTCAATGAATTCCTTAGACATTCTATGGTTTCTAATTCGAAAATAATAATACCCAAGTCTATCATACATATTGGCCAATGCCATGCTTTTATGGTTGAACTCTTTTTGAATAGAATAGGCTTTATCTAAATAGTATTTACTTGAATCAATATTTTCAGCACCATATGTAGCTCCAATAATGCTGTAACACTCAATAAGTAACTCGGTTTTTTGATTAAATTGCGATTTGATTTTATTTATTGTTTTAATAGCTTCGTTCAAATTTAAACGAACGAATTTGTTTTTAATTAAATAATATTGAACCTTTCCTAGTAAAAACTGACTTTTAGCTGTTTCAAATAAATATCTTTTTTTGTTTATATCCATAGCTTTTGAAATAAAAAGTGAACACTTTTTATGATTATTTACTTCAAAATAACAGTCTGCTATTTGATTATAAATATGAGTTTTAATACTATCATTTAGAATGTTTCGAGATAGATCGTTATAAATTTTTATCGTATTTCTGAACTTGCCAGAATCATACGTGCTTTTCGCTAATTTGAGTTGGGTTTTATCAAATAATTCGATATTATTAGCCTTTGATATAAGTGGAAACATAGTAAATACTAATATGAAAAGTAATTTAGTCATTTTAATGATCGCATTATTCTTTTTATCTTGTAATGAAGGTCTTAAAAATACTAAAAAATATAATTACCCCATAACAACTAAAATGGATTCAACAAACATCTATTTTGAGAAGGCAATTGATGACCCATATTTTTGGCTTGAAGATGTAAGCAGCGCTAATACAAAAGATTGGATTATTAAACAAAATGAATATTCAGATAAAATTTTGAATGAATCTGGGAATCGAGGAAAAATCAAGAAAGAAATACGAGCGCTTAGAAGCTATGATTCTTATAATATGCCTCAAAGATATGGTGATAATATATATTATTTTGTAGCCAACGTGAAGCATAAGCAAAAAATACTATATAAGGAAAACGTAATTACAGGAGAAATCGAAACATTCTTTGACCCAAATATTATTTTTAAAAATAAGAGTATTTATTTACAGAATGTAAGTTTTTCATCAAATGGATTATTTGTTGCACTTGTAGTCTCGCGAGGAGGTTCTGATTGGAGTAATATAATGGTATATGATGTTTCTAATAAAAAATTCTTACCTGACACTATCAAAAATGTTAAGTTTTCCAATATATCTTGGTATGAAGATAGTTTTTATTATACTGGATATGGTATTGAAAATGAAGATGATAAATTCAGTGAAACATCTAGCAAAAATCAAAATATTTATTTGCATAAGTTAGGTACCACTCAGCTAAGTGATCAAATAATCTTTAAAAGTAAAAACCCTGGTGAATTATATAAAATTTACATAGATAGGGAATCAAAATTCATTTTTGTTTGTGGCGGAATATCCCCATCTCAAAGCAGCTCAATATATTACAAAAAAATTAATAATAATAATTTTGAGGTATTGTTTAAAAATGACTCTAATTCATATGTTAGCATGGTTAATTCAAATAACCAACATTTATTTTTTCTAACAAACTATAAAGCACCAAATAAAAGAGTGGTTTCTATAGATTTAAATTCAAAAGAATTAAGTGAAATCATCCCTGAAAATACCCACGCATTAACTTATACCACATATGCCCACAATAAGTTTTTTTGCCATTACATTAAAGATGTGAAATCTCATGTTAAACAATTTGATTCTGCAGGAAAGTTTGAGTCTGTTTTAGAGCTTCCTGGAATGGGAACCGTTGATGGGTTTAAAAATATTAATGATAAGAATGAGTTATTTTTTTCATATAAATCGTTTACACATCCATTAACAATATATGTTTATAACGTTAAAGAGAAAAAATTCAAAGTATTTAAAAAATTAAAATTGAATTTTAATCAAGATGATTATGTTGTTAAACAAGACTTTATTACTAGCTTTGATTCAACTAAAATACCCATTTTTATCATCCATCATAAGGATATAAAATTAAACAGCAACAACCCAACGATTTTAACAGCCTATGGATCACATGGAATTAGTTATGTGCCAAGATTTACTTCTGCATTTATCTATTGGATAAAGAATAACGGTATTTTAGTGATTGCAAATGTAAGGGGAGGAGGAGAATATGGAGAAAAATGGCATAAGGATGGCAAATATTTAAATAAACTCAATAGCATAAAAGACTTCATATGGGCTGGTAAATACCTTGTAAACAAAAAATTTACTTCAAAAGAAAAGCTAATTAGTTTTGGAGAATCAAATGGTGGAATGCTTGTAGCAGCAGCACTTTCAATGGATAATTTTTGTAAAACAGGTATAGTTGGTGCTGCAAATACAGATATGCTTAAATATCATAAATTTACCATAGGTCATTTTTGGAAAACAGAATATGGAACGGCTGATGAAAGCAAGGCTGTATTTGAATATTTGAATTCATACTCGCCTTATCACAACACCGAAGTACTTAAAAATAAAGCACTATTTGTATATACAGGAGAATTCGATGATCGAGTATTCCCAGCACATTCTTATAAATATATTGCAAAACTTCAAAGTAATGAGGATAATTTTGCATTACTTAAAACCTATAAATCAGGTCATTATTTGCATATTAATAAAGAAATAAATTTGAATAGAACTGCCGATACATACTCATTTATATGGTATATAATTGGAGGTAAATAATTACCTCCAATTTTTTTAGTTAAGCTTATAGTTCTGTGTCAAGATGTCCACTACTATCTTCTTCAGAGTTTCCACCAATAACAACACTAGAATTAATTGTCTTAAAACTCTTCACCTTCAAATCCTCTAACTGTAATTTTGTTACTTTTTTCATAACTCTAAAAATTTATAATTAAAAATATATTTACTCACCAAAAACTAATGGGTTTCTAAAAGTACTAAAAAAATTGAAAAAATAATCACTTGATTACCAATTTCTCTCTTTTGTTTGAACCCTTTGTGATTGTTATATTAGTTAATACCATTATACCCTCATTTGTTACCTTACTTTTGAGAAAATTTCCCGGAAACCCCAATATTCTTTAATAATTTATAATTAATATTAATATGATTATATATACTATAAAAACGACCAAGAATTTCACTTCCAAACTGACCCGTCTATTCGCCAAAGTAATTAATACCATCAGGTAAATAAAGTTTTAACCCGCATTAATTTGGGATTAAAGCAAATTGCAAGAATCTAAGAGGAGATCACTCCGAAGAACTCCTTCAAATTCGTAATCTTATACTGAAAATACGGGCTTCTGTTCCTGTAATGCACCTCAAAACCCAGCTGAATGAGTATATTGATATAACGATGAGCTGTTTTCTCATGTACCTTCAGGTGCTCAGCAATCTCTTTGATGGCCCTAAAATCATTGAGGTAGGCAATGAGCTTAAATATGCGTTGGATCTTGTTGTTTTTAAAGGGTTGGGATCTATTTTCCCGTATCCAGGTTCTTTTGGCGTTCAAATCATTGAAATAAGCAAAGCTATTATGATGCATGGTATAAATATTTATTGTGTTAAATATACACAAATAACAAATGAATCACAATACATTCTCTAAAATGATTCCCTTTTTTATAAGGTACACTTATCTACCGATTTTGCTACTGCTATCGTTGCATTAAAAAAAATGTTTTTTTTCAAACTACACCTTTTACACTTTTTTCACCTCACCTTAATTTATGCTAACGACATGCTCTCCAATCTAATTGTATTAAGTAGTCTGCCATATCCGCCCCATCCATCTGAGCTTCATTAGACGCCAATTTCTCTAACAATGTTGAAATTTTAATGGGTATTTGTAATTCGTCCTTAATTTTTTTGCCAACAGCTTCCCATTCATCAAATGTTTTCCCGTTTTTTGATAAATCTGGAAACAAGAATACATTTCTGTTTTTCAAAGCTCTACATTTTTCGACGGTTAATCCTTTATTATTGAAAGTTGATAGCCATAGTATGTTATCTTTATTTTCAGGAAATCCAAAATATAACGTTGCATAAATGGCCGTTTTTGGTGCTTCAACCAAACCTATGGGATTAGTCGGATATGCTTTGAGTAGGTGTTCTCCAAACAAGCATGTGATTAATCTTTCATTCTTTAAGTATTCAGTGAGCCATTCGGGTACACTATTATTCATGTTTTGACATCGCTTAGCTAGAATACTGTGAATAAAATTGGTATGTTTGGTGCTGTTTTTATCATCAAATTGTTTTACCTGGATAGCTCTAATATTATTATCAGCATCAATAAATGGAAATGTAGTGGCACCAACTACCCGATTGTAGGTTATTGTACCAATCTGGTATTGCTTAACCACCCGATCTATATCTGATTGTACAAATGGGAATGGAGCTTTCTTCAATAAGTATTGAACAAACCTATTTTCCTTGTAGCCTTCAAGTTGCTGCGTTGAGTTAAGAATTTTATGCGGAACAAAAGCTGTGTGTTTTTTTCTCACTTGCTTAACCATTGGCTTACTTGATTGGCTCAAATAATAGTTTTCTTCTTTATACTTTTCTTTAGCATAGCCTTCTTTGTAAGGGTTGAGGTAATGACCGCAATTTATTTCCCTGTCACAGCGTCCATATTTATCTGGAAGAGCCGCCCCTGTGAGATTATCAACATACCTTACCCAAGACCGCTTAGTGTTGCAAAAAGGACATGTTAGCTTTTTGAAGGGTGGTTTTGAATTTAAACTATATCTGTATTCCATAATATATTTGATGTATTTGGTGAAAAAAGTGTAAGAGGTGTAGCTTATTTAGAAACAATTATTTTTTTACATAGGCTACATATCCTATATTTATTCGAGTGACATCAATACCTAACTGGCGTAAACGTTTTGTAAAATTGGTTTTCTTTACCGGAGTATTCCCATCTTCACTGCAATAGATTCTGTAATTGACATATAGCTCTTTAAGCGTAATGTAATGTGTTGGACTTTTTTCATATTCTGAGTCTGAAATGAACATAGCAACACTATCAGATTGCAATTTGTACTCATCAAGAACTTTAGTGATTTTGTCAGACCTTGTAAAACCTTTTTGTATTAATAGTCTTTTCAATCCCCCGAGCACCCAGTTAAACACTCCAGGAAGCTCATCTTGTATAATTTTAGTGTGCAAGTTCTGATCTTGTTCTTTTTCTGGAATAGTAGCTTCAAATGGGATGATCAAAAACCTTCTAAAAAATGCGTTGGTTTGCTCAACGTCCTTTGGGAGCTCATTACAATTAAAGATCAACTTAGCATACTGATTAATTGACAAAGGGTCTTTATAGGGTAATCTCACGCCTACAGGTTCTCCCGATACTATTTGCTTGAAAATATCCGTATTCATTTTGCTATTTATTTCACTAGCATAGTTTACTAACTTATTAGCAATCTTAGCCCTATGATACCCATTTGTATCGGTTAATTCTTGTAAGGAGAAGTGGCTGATATTTTCTTTTCCTAGCAGTGCATTAACTATTTCAAAAAACACTGATTTTCCATTCGCACCTGTGCCATATAAGATGAGTGCTTTTTCCATTTTTAGTTTATCGTTGCCATGGCGAAGAAAAACATACCCCAAGTACTCCGCAAGAATATCCTGTAAGCTCTTATCAGGCAGTACACGATCTAAATAGTGTTCAAATTGAGGTGCTTTTGCATGGGGGTCATACCCAAAAGAAAGTTGATAGGTTAGAAAATCAGCTGGGTCAAACATCCTAATAGTTGTATTATTAGCTGATATTTCAAAGGTGCCGTTCTGCAAGTTGATTAATACCAACTCATTGGGGATATCTGGTTTAGTTAAATAAGTATCTGAGAGAAACTGCTTAAACAATTGCTCTTTAAAATTAAAGTGTTTGGAGGTATACTTTTCTATCCCCATCTTTTCAGCTGCCCTACCTAGAAAGTGCTGTATAGCTTCCTTCTCTGCCTCGACCCAATAGGTTCCATTGTACATGTAAATAACATCATTGTTTTTACACAAACCCCAATTTTTATCTTTGGCAATTTTTAAGATTTGATCAATGGCGATAACTAAGTGGTGTTTGGTTCGAAGCTTGCATTTGCTCAACTGAGCTTTAAGCTGAATAGCTTCATTGCTGTCCGGATCTAAATACATTAACTGCTTTCGAAGTTTAAATGACTCTGGAAAAGCCAGGCCTTCAAAATCAACTTTCTCTATCTGCTCGAGTAATCGGTCTAATATCTCACGATGTGGCACAGGCTTAGTCAGATCTACTAATGTATTTATATGATTTTTAAATGTATTCGGGTCATTCAGTGAGACTATTTTTTCATTATTTTTATTCATGATTTCCAGTATTTAAGGGTGAGTTTGAGGTATTAGTTGGTTGGGAAGTATAAAACTTAACTTTCCGCTTTGTAATTGGGCAAGTGTGATCTCCTAAATAAAATAGCAGATTATTTTGGACAAACTCAGCCACATACCTGTAAATGTTTCCTCTTAGAATCTTTGTGCGTATTGCAACGGCCAATACCGAGTTCGGACAATGCTTAAACTCTTTCAGAACCCGTTTCTTTTGCGAGATAAAATGCTTATCTTTACTCTTGAAGCTTTTTTTGGGTGTATTATGATTTCTGCTCATGATACACCTCCTTTTTTACTGGTTAAGTATGCTTCGGCCTCTTCCTGTATCTCCTCATTTGTCTTTTTTCGACCTTCTTTGAGGTAATTTATCAAATCTTCTTGGGCAAAGTATAATTTTTTACCTCGCTTCATGAATGGGATTTCATGATTACTTGTTTTAGTGTAAATTGTAGCGACTGCTAGGTTCAGAAATTTTGCTGCTTGTTTTACATTTAACAATTTATTGGGATCAGAACCTGATTCATTTAGGTTTTGAAGTAGAATTCTCTCAATTAATTCCACTTTTTCGACAAGATTACTTACCGCCTGGGGTAAATAATCAAATGTTAAATTATTTTTTGACATATTTTGAAAATATTTATGCCACAAAATAACTTTCAAAAGCAGGTACCATTCAAGACCTTTTTTGGACACATGTCCTAAAAAGGGCCTAGTTTATTTTATAAATCTTTCTCTTTATTTATGGTTTGATTTGTCTTGAAAGGTAACCAATCTAAATCATTCAATATCCTATTATTTTTACTTGGAACTTTACCTGATTTCCCCAATAAACATTGATAAACGGTATCGGAGTTTAAAGGAGTTGCTTTCTTCTTTTTGGCGGAATAATAATTAAAATAGTTGCACAACCAGTCTCTAATTTCAACAAAGCTGTTAGAGATATGATTATTATATTTTAAGCGTCTAAATACTTCAGCAATTATATTTTGATTGCCTTGAAATACTAGCTTAGTAGATATGGTCTCACCATTAATTGCTTGTAATAAATCTTGTTCGCGGTCTGGAAAATACTTTTTGAATTCATCATAAAAAAAGTTTAGTATATTTTGCTTATAAAATCTAATTTTATGAATATTTTCATCTGAAGTTTTCGTATTTGTATGCTCATTCCATGGAGGCTCAACTTTGTTTATTTTCCTCTCTTCTTCAGTGCTGTATGGATTAAGTGAATCAAGAAATTCAGCTTTCCAAAATTCACAAAATTTTATAACTTCTTTAAAAATTTCCTTCTTATTATGGCTATATTCATTTTTACAAATAAAAATCGTGTGCCGCAGCCAATCTTTATGTGCTTTATAAGTATTATAATAATCACCCTTAACTTTTTCATACCCGGCTCCAAGTTTCTCAGCATAAAGACATAGTTGTTCTTCAAGAAAATGTTCTAATTTTCTTATATCTTGAAAATAACTTACTTTTTCTAGAAAGCATTCATTGTTTTCAGGAATCCATAAATGTCCATACCATTTTCGATCAAATTCTAACTTGATAAATGATTCTGGACTCATACTATCTGCAAAATTTTCAATATGAGCTAGATTTCTCCTATCTAATAATGAGTAATAAGTTATTTCTCGGTTTTTCATAATAAGAATCAATATAAACCAAAATGTATGTGCATTTGTATGTACACAAAAAAACCACTCACCGAACTGCTTCTGTAAGTGGTTAAATCTCAAGAGCCCCCTGCCGGGGTCGAACCAGCGACCTACTGATTACAAGTCAGTTGCTCTACCAGCTGAGCTAAGGAGGCGCCTAATTGGCTTGCAAAGATAGGAGATATTACCTAAATACTCCAAATTTTTTTTGAATTTTCTTTACCAATTTAATATGGTCCAAAAATGCACTAAAGAGTAGCTCTGAAAAATGTCTAAATTCCTTACGGCTGTTTAATTTGGGCCGAACCCGATTATCAACTTTATCGTGTCAACCGTATTTTTGCACAAACCTTTGAAGCATATGATTCGTAGTGTTTCGTTCCACTTATTCTGGGTGGCTTTGTTTTTTATATTTTTGTTGTTTATCGTTGCACTCTCAGGCAATTTACAGTGGAGTGAAGGCCGCTTAGCAGGTGCCATTGGCATAATCATCACAGCTCTGCACTTGTCTGGCCTTGCCTATGGTTTTATAGAGATTAAGGCGCATCAAAATATAATCAATGGGGTGGGTCTACTCGGCAATGCGTTTATTTTCATCGTTTACTGTTACTGGCTAGTGACTTTTGTTGATAAATTGGCAAGTGGTAAAGGGGGCCTGTTTTAACTAAAAATTATCTTGCCTTCGCTCTTACCAATCTAACTTCCTATTTCCCATAAAAATCATCATCTTTGATGCATGAATGCAAAACCTCCCATTCACATAAGGCCCGTTCCAACCCATTCAAAATGGCCTTGTCAGCATTTATACAATAGTTGTGCCTATCATCAAGCTCATTTTCAATCAGCATCTTATGGTCTTGCATTGTTACGTGGGGAGCAAGTTGTGGGGCAAATATTTTTTACTCAGGAGAACGATCAAGCTATTTCCTTACCAAAAGCCCCATTTGGAGGGATGGAATGGTATGATGATTTTACTGAGGATGAATTAAAACAATGGCTGGATCTAATTCAGGGTCATTTGGCGCCAAAAATCACTAATTTATTACTGAAAAACCCAGCCTCAATTTATGATAAGAACTTAGAAATGGTAGAACTGGTGCTAGCTCAAAGAGGCACACAGATTGAGCAAGCTATTAATCATCATATTCCAATTAAAAATGTAGAGCTACCATCATTTGCTCCCATGCAGCAGAGGCGGTGGAGGAAATGCCAGCAGGCCGGGTTTAAATTTTCACAAGAGCCTATTAGTCAGGTTGAAATCGTCTATCAGTTCATTCTAAATGCTCGCCATGACAAAAATATCCCAGTGAATATCTCTTACCAGCAGCTTCAAAAAAACTTGAAAGCAATGCCAACGAGTTATACGTTTTTTACTGTAAAGCATAATCAAGAAATAATTGCTGCTACAGTAGCCATATGTGTCAATCAGCACGTATTGTACCATTTTCTACCAGCAAGCCTAACGTCCTATAATGTTTTTAGCCCTATGGTTTTTTTACTAGGTAATTTGTATCAGTATGCCCAGCAAAACCTTTATCAATATATTGACTTGGGGGTGTCTACACTAAACCACGCTCCCCAAACTTCACTCATCGATTTTAAAGAACGCATAGGCGGTGTGCCTACCACTAAAACTACTTGGCAATTGGATTTAATTTAAATTTTCGAAATTTTTTTGTATATTATCATAACATTTGCCTAAAAAGATACATTAATATATAAAGCCCTTAGATTGATTATTGACACCATCATCGGTATACCGGGTAAGTGGGATTCCCCCTACGAAACCCTGAGTAGTGCTGTAGGTCAGCACTGTGACTGGGAGTGGAACGCCCAATCCTGTTCCTTTTTGAACCGAGAACATAACGAGGTGGTGCGTGTTGAGATGTACGCGCACAATGCAAATTTGTGGGAGGCGTATCATTATGCAGGGAGGCAAACCATTTCCGAAACAGAGCTTATTGAACTACGTAATCACACGAATACCATTTATCTTATTGCAAAAGGAGGTAGCCTTAAGCGGCTAGATTTGATCTTTCAACTGTCAAATATCATTTTAGATCAAGGAGGTCTGGCCTTGAAGGTCGAGACGGCTGGTAAAGCATTTAATGCATTGAACTGGCAATTACTCGCACAAAGCGAAAACCCCCTAAAATATTTTGATGCCTTTACACGACTAGAAGAAGATGATATCGATTTGTACACGGTCGGTATGCAAAATCTGGGATTTAAAGATATGTCGGTAGTGAAGAGTGATCGAAGTAGCAAGGTGACGCTGATTGAGAGCTTTGTGTTTTATCAAATATTGGAATCTCCTAAAATTGAAGAAGGCGACTATTTCTGTGCATTTAAAAATGCCCCTGTGTACCAATTGTATCATGAGCCATCGATGTTCGAAAAGGACGATTTGCTGCATAATCCTTGGGGTATGTGGAGGTTGAGGCAGTAAGGTTTTTAGTTTTAAATAGTTTTTTTTATTGTATTTTTTTAATACTCGCTTTAATTTCATACTTTAAATTCAAAAATATTCCAAAAAAATCCATTTTAAAACCCAAACAACTAAAAGTAATCAACAAAATGAAAATATCGATAAAGTAATATAAGTAATTTATAATCAATTATATAAATCAAAAAAGGTAACAAAGCGGATAGCCATGATAAAATAAACAAATTTAGCAAAATTTATTTAAAATATTATTCAATCTCCCATTTCACTAAGGAGTTGTAAAAACTCGTGGTAGGAATGGACCTTGAGGATGGCATCGTTTATATTTTCAAAATTTAAAATAGGCTGGCCAGTAATGATCACTTTTTTGTCATTAAATGATGTTAAGAGGCCATGCATATACCGGCTGTACTCTTCCATCGAGACATTTAGTATAAAAGAAAGCAAGACATAATCAACAGATTGTATGCGGGGTAGGTTCATGATCTCCTCTAATGGTACAGATTGACCCAAATAGATTACTGGGAAGTTTCGTTTTTTCAGAATATAATTTACAAACAAAAGGCCTAATTCGTGCCACTCATGCTCAGGCAAAATCAATAAAAAACTCGGTTTCTTGGTGCTAGGCAATAGTTGCTGATCATTGATGGCCACATAGAGCTTTTGCCGAATCAAATTAAAAATAAAATGCTCCTGCGCCGGTATGATACTCCCAATTTGCCATAAAACTCCAATTCGATGCATAAAGGGGAACACATAATTCACAAAGGTAATTTCCATGCCATGGGCCATAATTAACCTATTAAATATGCGTTCAAACAACTGCTCGTCTAACTCGATCATTGCCAATATAAGTCCCTCAATTGCAGATGCTTGATTGGTAGGGCTTACAGCGTATTTTAACACCTCAAGCCTGATTTCATCCGTGCTTAACTTTGATATATTAGAGATTTTGATGCCTTGCTTATTAAGAATGGCTATATTTAAAATAAGCTTTAAGTCTTTATCCGAATAGTATCGTATATTGCTATCTGTTCGCATAGGGTTGAATATGCCGTAACGCTTCTCCCACATCCGGATGGTATGTGACTTTATGCCACTTAAATTTGCTAAATCTCTAATCGAATACATGATTAAACAACTATTCATTATTATTGTTCAAAATTAAGTAAAATGTATAGAAATGGAAAAAAGAACTGAGATCAGTACACTTGGCGAATTTGAATTGATTGAAAAAATAAAAAATCAAGCAAGTAAGTACAGACACCAGCAAAGTCACGTAGGAATAGGTGATGATGCTGCTGTTCTTTTAGAAGAAAACTACTACAAATTAGTATCAAGTGATTGGCTTATAGAGGGTGTGCATTTTGATTTAAGCTATATGCCGCTCATGCATTTAGGGTATAAATTAGCCACAGTAAATTTCTCTGATATTTTTGCTATGAATGGGCAGCCTAGGCAGTTACTTGTAAATATTGCCATGAGCAACCGCTTTAGCACTGAGGCCATTGATGAATTATACGCTGGTATATTCAAGGCTTGTCAAAAATATCATGTAGATGTGATCGGTGGTGACACAAGCTCATCGGCCAAAGGACTCTTGCTCTCTGCTACAGCAATAGGGCAAGTGGCCAAAAATCAACTTAGCCTACGAAGTGGAGCAAAGCCAAATGACATTATCTGTGTAACGGGTGATCTTGGGGCAGCCTATTTGGGCCTGCAAGTATTGGAACGAGAGAAACAAGTTTACTTGAGTAATCCTGATATGCAACCTGATATTTCTAAATATTCATACTGCATTGGTAGGCAACTTAAGCCAGAAGCACAGCAAAACTCGATCAACGACCTTAATGACATTGGCGTAGTACCCACCTCAATGATCGATATTTCAGACGGACTGGCTAGTGAAGTATTACATCTTTGTAAGGCTTCTAATGTAGGGGCCACCATCCATGAAGAGCACCTTCCAATTAATGCAGAAGCAATGGAAACAGCCCTTGAATTTAATATTTCTCCGACCACTTGCGCGCTCAATGGAGGTGAAGATTATGAACTGTTATTTACGGTAAATCAAGAAGATTACGAACAAGTAAAGGAAATTCCAGATATTCATTTTATTGGGTATATCACCAATGGCAAACCTATACTACATACTCGAGGAGGCCAAGATGTGGCCCTCCAAGCACAGGGTTGGAAGCATTTTTAGTTATATTTTGAACAAAATTTGCTAATTTTATTGAAAAACTTACAAAGACTTAAGAAAAGTAGACTCAGCGGTATGCTCAGCCAGTAATTTATGAACGGCTGCCATCGGGATGCGTTCTTGCTTCATACTATCTCTATAGCGAACAGTAACCGTATCATCCTCAAGGCTTTGATGATCCACCGTAAAGCAGAACGGCGTGCCTATGAGGTCTTGTCGGGTATAGCGCTTACCAATTGCCTGCTTTTCTTCATAAATTAATGGAAAGTCAAACTTTAAATCATTAAATAGGGCCATGGCCTTCTCTGGTAAACCATCTTTACGAACAAGTGGCAATATAGCACCCTTCATAGGTGCTAATGTTGGATGAAATTTTAATAAGGTACGCTGCTTAACTTTATCGCCATCTTGTACTTCTTCTTCCCGATAAGCATGGGACATCAGCATCAAAAAGAGGCGATCACAACCTGCCGATGTTTCAACTACATGTGGAATATAATTTTTATTAACCTCAGGGTCAAAATATTGTATTTTTTTTCGACTAACTTCGGCATGGCTTTTGAGGTCAAAATCTGTACGGTAATGGATGCCCTCTATTTCCTTTTTACCAAAGGGGAAATTAAACTCAATATCTACAGCGGCTCTGGCATAATGAGCGAGCTTAATATGGTCATGATACTGAAGGGATGCCTCTGGTATACCCAACGCATGATACCATTTCATTCGTTTCTCTTTCCAATGCTCGTACCACAGCATGCCATGATCCTCTCTCACGAAGAACTGCATCTCCATTTGCTCAAATTCTCGCATTCTAAATATAAACTGTCTCGCTACGATTTCATTCCGAAAGGCCTTACCAATCTGAGCAATACCAAAAGGCACTTTTTGCCGGGCTGTTTTCTGTACATTCAAAAAGTTCACAAAGATACCCTGGGCTGTCTCTGGTCTTAAATAGAGCGTGTCTGCCTCTTCAGCCACGGAGCCTACTTTCGTCTCAAACATTAGGTTGAATTGACGCACCTCTGTCCAATTAACAGTACCTGATATGGGGCATGTGATTTGCTCCTTTACAATTAAATCGTGTAAGCCGTCAAGGTTATCTTGTTCAAGCAAGTGCTCCATTTCTTCGATGACATGCTGAGCTTTGTCTTCATTACCATTTTGGCGAAGGTTTTCTGCAAAATCCTCAATAAGGGTATCGACGCGATAGCGTTTTTTAGAATCTTTGTTGTCGACCATGGGGTCATTAAAACTGGATACATGCCCAGAGGCTACCCATGTTTTTGGATGCATGAAGATGGAGGCATCAATGCCAACGATATTTTCATGAAGTTGTACCATACTCTTCCACCATAGCTGCTTAATATTATTCTTAAGGGCTACACCGTAAGGCCCAAAGTCATACACGGCCTGCAAGCCATCGTAAATTTCACTACTTGGGTATACAAATCCATACTCCTTGGCATGGGCAATGATTGACTTTAGTGACGTATCTTCGAGTGTAGGTGCTTGTGTGGCCATAGTCATTATTTTATTTGTACAAAATTAGGGCTATTCTATCAAAAAGATAAGCTAATCATCCACTTTTTAATTTTTTTGAACAAATTTTGCTTAATATATTCAATGTGTGTTATAGTTTGGCCGTTTTTTCAACTTTTTTTATATTATTTTAAAAAAAATACAGCGAAGGGGTTCATTCCACCGTCTTGATTAAAAATAGATTTTAAATTACACAAAAATCATTTGGCTTTAAATTTTAGTAGCTATAATTTTTAATTACACAAAAAAACTGTAAATTTCACCCAAAAAATGGGAAGAAAAGTAAGAGGTATTCAGGGGTATACACCCCAGCAGATCATGGAGCAAATAGAACAAGACCCAAATTACAAAATTGGGATGCAGCTCTGTGCCATCTATCAGCTGTCACTAGGTAGATCAAGTCGTGAGCTGAAAGAACTATTTGATGTGAGTTTTAAACAAATCCTAAATTGGGCAGATAGGTTTGAAAAACACGGTGTAGCTGGGTTGAAATATCAGGGAGGGCGTGGGCGAAAAAGTCGGCTTACACTGGATCAAAAGGAGAAGCTTAAAAATGTAATATTAAATGAGCTTCCCAGTGATTATGGCTATAATTCAGACACATGGAGCGGGCCCATTGTGCTGGAATGGGTTAATGACAATTTAGGAATCACATACAAACAGGCACAAATTTATAATATATTACGTTCGCTTGGTTTGAGTTAATAATAGCAAAAAAGTAAGTCAACTAAAAAAATGTAATTTTAAAAAACGTGAAAAAAGTAATGAATAATAGGAAGCACCATCATGAGAAATTACAAAAAGTGTAATTTTCCTAATCTAGTATTAAATTTCCCTGACTATACTGTACAGAAATTCGCCCTTAAGCAAATGCTTTTAGTCCAAATAAGCCTAAATATATGTGTAATTAATTATTAGGAAATTGTGTAATCTTTAACTCAAACTGTAACAAGAGACTTCTGCTCTGCAAACTCCTTGAATTTCTTTAAATAGGCATTAATCAGAGATTTGAAATCTTCTTTTTTAAATAGGGACATTACGCTCATGATGCCATTAAAATGAAAATCATTTTGGGCAATCCAACGCGTACGATTAGCACCTATTGGCATGAATTTACTCGTTAGCTTATTAGAAATGCCCTTAGTTTTAAAAAGACGGTTGACATCTCGAGGGGAGGTTGCTGGAAGGATGGTTTCTGTCATTTCAATCTCACGATTACCAATCTGATAGTGCAATTTAGACTTAGCACCTACCTGCCCAGACTCACCCTTAATAGTGCGATAACTCTTTAGCTTTGGTTGCCAATTAAACAAATTATCTGGGTCTTGAAACAATTCAAGTACATCATTGATAGGTAGGTCAATCTCAATTTCAGCTTGGAACTTCATAGCATTACTAATTTAAAAAAACAGAGATTATAAAAAAATTCTACTAATGACAAGTATAATAAATTATAACAACAATTCCAACAGTTTGGGTGTCAGCCACATATATATTTTATTCAAATGGTAGTGGAATTCATAGTGTAAACATGCGTAGTTGCTGAGTTTAAGGAATAGATTTTAATTGCAAAATAAAATCAAATTTTGAATATATTTTGGTAATTTTATTTAATTTAATATAACAATCCACTAAAATACCCAACCGAATCCCGGTACGGGGAACCTGCGCCTGGAAAAAACGCCTAGCCTAATTTGTCCAAAACAAAAAAAGAGGGCCACTGGCCCTCCTCATATTACTTTTCTAATGATCTAGTCAAATACAACTTCCATTTCTACCCTTCTATTTTTCTGGCGTCCTTCTTTAGTCGCGTTGTCAGCGATTGGACGATCGGGCCCATAGTGCTCGGTAATGATTTGAGTAGAACGTACTTCTTGCTCAACTAAGAATATTTTTACAGCATTCGCCCTTAATTCGGAGAGCTTCATATTGTATCTTCTCTGCCCTACATTATCTGTATGACCTGTAAGCTTCAACTTCCAATCTGGCTTTTCTTTAAGCAAGTTGGCAAGCTCAACTAATGAAGTGTAAGAAGATGTTTTGATCACCGCCTTACCCGATTCAAATTCTAAGTTATCAAATGCCGTATTTAGCACTTCTTGCTCTTCTTCTTTAATTTCTGGGCAACCATCGTTTTCAGGCACACCTGGCGTTGCAGGGCATTTATCTTCTTTGTCGATTACACCATCACCATCGGTATCACTATAAGGGCAACCGTTGTTTTCTGGTGGTCCGGGGGCCTCAGGGCAGCCATCCGAATCGTCTTTGATGCCATCACCATCCGAATCTGCATAAGGGCAGCCATCGTTTTCTGGTATTCCGGCTTCCTGCGGACACTTATCTTCATGATCGTGGATGCCATCACCATCTGAGTCAGGACAACCTTTCTTCTCAACTGGGCCAGGAATCTCTGGACACAAGTCCTTGCTATCAATAACGGTATCTCCATCTTTATCCGGACATCCTTTTTGCTCTACTAAGCCTGGAATTTCAGGGCAGTAATCCTCTAAGTCAATAACGGTATCCCCGTCCTTGTCCGGACAACCTTTATATTGAGCCGGGCCTGGATCTTGAGGGCAGCGGTCTTCCTTATCGGCTACACCGTCACCATCGGTATCAGGGCAGCCTTTAAACTGCGCCGTACCAGGTTGAGTAGGGCAATCATCTTCACTATCCTGAATCATATCGCCATCAGTATCAGGGCAACCCCTAAACTCCCATACACCAATTGTAGTAGGGCACATATCAAATTTATCTGAAACTTTATCCCGATCCCTATCTTTAGGTGAAGGGAAGTTTACAGGTATTTTTAAACTCGCATGCACATAAGTATCTGCAAAATCAGATTTGAACACCAACGGCACCACAAAATTAGAAGCTCCAACAGTAAGGGGACCTACACGTACTGAAAATCCAGCGTTTAATTTACGAATGGGATCATAAGTAATTGGAATTGCAGCCTCAAAATAAGTGGTTTCAAACCTTGGTGTAAGCGCAATAGAACTCAAATAATGGATTTTTTCATGATTACTAGACCCCTGCCTAAAGCTAATAATGGGCGTTAGGTTAGCATAAAAGTTGCCATAAAAATTATAATCTGCTTCTAAGGCGATTCGGGTTGGTAATCCTACGCGATATGATCCTGTAGTAGGTGAATAATCTGTGTAATCGTCAATAATTCCATAAAGTCCATTAAGTAAATCACCTTCATCTAGCTCAATATCGCCTGTATCAACAGTGGAGCCAGCAGTCGAGTAGGTGCCGCTATTTGATCCATAATTATACTTTACGCTTCCAATATCTAATATGGAGAGCCCAACCTTTAACAAGTACTTGTTGAGGTCACGTCGCCACATGTCTGTTTTACCATCCATATCATATTTATAGTCTTTGTAGTTTGGGCGGAACTCATATACTACACCCAAATCCAGTCCTAAATTAAGGCCAGACAAATTCAAGCCACCATCATTTAGGTCCAAACCTGTAGAATATCCGGATATTAATTGGCCACTTACGTCAATGGAATTATCATCTTGCGCATTTACATTATAACCAATATTATTTCCGGCAAAGTAAAAGGACTGAATTCCTTGTAGCAACTTGAGCGACCCACCTGCCTTTAGAAAATGTTCGTTTTGGTCCATTACTACTTGAGCATAATGTAAATTGTATTCAAACCAGGTATGATGATAAATACCAAAATAATCATCTATTCGATTATCTTTCCACCGGTCAGGCTCATCTTGGATCTCTCTGCTAAACCGGATGACCTCTTCATCCAAGTCATCAATATTAGTAACCGAACGAAACGCTGTTGAAAACCCTATGCCACGGCCTTGTGGAAGTGAAATCATAAAGGATGGTAACTGCGCATACATATTGATAAACAAACATTTCGGCTTGCCATTAAAGTTTTCCTTAATGAAGGTGTCATTAAAGGTGGAGTCCATATCCACATCAAGATTAGTGATCAGGAATGGATCTAGGTATGCGTAATTATTGCTTCCTAAAAAACTAATAGATAGCAGGTTAACATCTACATGTAATCGGCTGTCAGCAATAGCTGCAGGCTGAAAACCTACACGGTTGATGCCCGCATAATTACTCGCATGGTATCCGACAAAGTCTTGAGCGCTTGCCGAAAAAATCAAAATAAAGGTCAATAGAAAGTAGCAAATCTTTTTCATGTATTTATGGGTTGAGTTCACTTGCAACTAATCAATAATAATGCCAAATATAAATTTATTGATTAAAAATTAAAAGTAAAATAATTGATCAAGTTTGTGTCAAACAATGTACACCTTTATTATTAATCTAACATAGTATGGTGTATTCATTAGTTTAGGTTAAGTTGGGTGTAGGGTCAACTTACACCATGGTTTTGAGCACATGTTCAAGACTACCTTATTTCTCATGCCCCCGAAAGGGGGTATTTTTTATTAAATATAACTTTGATTAACAATTGGTAAGAGGTGTAGAACAACTATCATCAGGATGTAGCCAGCCTTTTTGCTGCTCCCCAGCTCCATTAATATAATTAATATAAATCCAATATAATGCCGGTTTAACATATAATTATAATAATAATAAAATATAATTATTTTATTTTGATTTTAAAATTAAAGGTATAAATTACCTGAGTACGATTATTAAGTGATTGATTTTTAATTTTTTATATGTTTTGTGTCTTATTTTTTGGGCCATTACCTCGTATTTTAGCTTAAAATTATAATTAATTGACTATCAAATATTTACAACCCTACTTCAAATGCAAAACGAGTATTAATTATCATTTTTTGCGAGCTGTCCGATTCTGTGATTCAGACAAAAAAATGAACGGGACTGGCTTCCCGCTCACTTTTTTAGAAATATGATGTTCTATATTAAGATTAGTTATAATTTATACTTCCATTCAGTAATTCCTTCTTCAATTACTATATCAAGAGCGTTTAGTACAACGATATTCCACATATATTAATAAACCTATTGCAATGAGATTCGATATTTATAATCCCTGTTATTTTGAACAACAGTCATAAAATATAACCCTTTTGGTAAATGACTTATGTTTAAGCTATATTGATTGGCTAACCCCTCCAAAACGAATATGTCTGCAAGTATACCCCTTGAATCATAAATAAGTATTTTTCCCATACCGGAACGCTCAAATACTAAATTAAGTTGCCCATTTGTCGGGTTAGGGTATATATTACTAACAAAAGATTCTTTGTTTACACTCGTAATCTGGTCCGGAGCATCTTTAGTGACAACTACTTGCACCGTTTCAGAAATAAGCTCATCACAAGAGCCATATACTGTACACATGTACTCCCCCGTATGGCTTTCCTCTGCTGCAGTAATTTTCAAGGTGGAAGTGTTGGTACCACTAATGGCACCTTCATCCGTAAGCTCTTTTCCGTCAAGTGACCATTTATAGGATACGGGCTCACCATTCACTTCAATTTCTAAACTAAAAGGATCACCCACACGCACATCAATATTGTCCGAAATAGTAGTTACTTCTAAATTTCCAAATATACCAATAGTAGCAACTTGAACATCTATAGGTGCTCCACAAGATGCCGTAACATCAACGGTATAAAACCCAGCATCTGCTGCTTTGAAGCTTTCAATAATTAGATTTTGAGCTGTTGCATTTGCAATTGGCGCTCCATCCAAATACCACTGAAACGATAGATCCTGATTGCTTGTATTGACCTGTAATTCAATTTGTTCTCCTTCGCAGTAAAGTAAATCTTCCGTTTGTTGTGATATGGATATATTATCAGTAATTGTTAACGTTACATCATCTTCTGCTTGCCCGCAATCATTCGAAGCTACACATTTATAAGTACCTCCATCTTCCACTGTTAAATTTATAAGTGCTAGTGAACTATTTGTTTTGTCAGCTAATAGCTGCCCATCTTTAAACCATTGATATGTGTCGTCATTCCCTCCAAAGTTAGGGTTTAATTCGATAGAACTGCCAATACAAATTGTTTCATCCGACATTGGTGTGTCAGCTGTAGGAACCTCATTCACCACTAAACTTGATTCACTTATGATAGGATCATCACATGGCGAGCTAACAATACATGAATACGTTCCTGTATCACTACCTTTTGTATCAAATATGGTAATTTTAAAGGTATTAGCTCCTTCCATTACGCCAGGTATATCCGTAAGATCTTCACCGTCTTTCTGCCACTGATACGTGATGTTACTAATACCAAGTTCTACATGTAATGACACTTCTGCTCCTGCACATACTGTCTGATCTTCAGGCTCATAAGCAAAACCATCCAGCTTATAACAATTTCTATAAATATAAATAGCACCCGCAAAAGCTATACCATCTTTATACGTACCAGGAGCTCCAACAAAATAATATTCAGCATTATTCTCAACAGCAGCGCCTATTGCATCACCATCAGCAGCTCCTGCTGGTTCGGCTACGCCAAATAAACCCCATGAGTCTGGTACATCATTAAAACCACTTACATTGGTAGTGGCAACACCTTTTAATGATTCATTAACACCTGGAGCCCCTGCTATAACTATATCATCGTACAAACTCACGCTCGTGCCCAGTGCATATTCTCCAAAAATATGGCTTGGGTTGCTAATCGTTGATACTAATCCCCAGTTATCTGGGCCACCCTCATCCTTTCTATAAATATTTACAACTCCTGTATTATTTTCATCCATATCAACCTGTCTTCCACCTACTGCCAGGATATCCCCATCCACTTCGAGCGAACAAGCAAATTTTCCATTAATATCTGGGTTAGGTGACGAAAAACAGAACTTTTTTTGTTCGACCCACTCCCCACCTTCACGATAATAAACAAAAACCAAACCGCCATTGATATCACATTGTGGTAAATTACCATCTATATCATCTTGAGCCCCAACTATTAAAGTGTTATTTTCAAGAGTCACAGATGCTGCAAACCCTGCAGCATTTGCAGCTGTTTTGATTTGGTCAAATTCCCAGGTTCCGTCTGGAGAATAAAAATAGGTATATGCTCTTCCTCCAACATCATTCTCCTTATAGGGAGCACCAATTGCCAACATATTTCCATGAATATCAATAGCGGCCCCAAAACGATCACCTGCCTGAGGAGAAACAGCATCAAATAACTCGCTCATTTCCCAATTATTGTTTCCATTATAGCAGTAAACACGACCAACATCTTGCATGCCCTCATAGTCTTGATAAGGTGCTCCTACTGCCACACTGATGCTTTCATTACTTTTGTGGATGGAAATGGCTTCACCGTAGCCATCTGCCTCACTAGGCCCCTGAAGCGTATGGATTAGGCCCCAGCTATCACTATTTGGATCTTTTTGATAAATGTAAACTTTTTTGGAGCCCGGAGCCGAAACCGCCAAATATTCTTCCGTAGCATCTATAGCAGTACCAAAATAATCAAACTCGGATGGGCTTTCCAAGTCTAATTTATCAATATAAAGTAACTTATCTTGGCTAAATAACGTATATGGAAAGGTTAATAAAATAACAATTGCCCAAATAATAGATCGATTCTTTTTCATAGTTTATAATTGTTAATAATTACTTATTGGCTAGTAAATTTTAAGCAATCAATTGAACAAAGTGGTCTTTAATTTTTATTTATTTTTATAGTCAAACAAAACATTGTCTATAATTTCCAACCAAACCCACGAGGTTCAATTTATTTTGTAAAAATTCTAATATTGTTCAGCAAAAATCATTCCAAATAATGCGAATTATATTAGATTATACATATTCATTTATTATATGAACGAAACTTTTATTAAAAAAGTATATGATTTTAGAAGTTTATAGAGAATGAAAGATAATTTTTATTGACTAAACCCATTAATTTTAATTATTTATAGTGGCTATCACTACTTATTTATTAGATTAAAGATTTTTAAACAAAAACAATGATTAATTTTATTAAAAGAAATACCACCCTATTCTTCATCGCCTCCATTACGCTGGGCCTTGCACCATTTAGGCCTGAACCCCACCTTTGGGGAAAGATCAAATGGATTATGGGAGGAGGTGTAAACTTGCAGCCGATGGATTGGTTTGACTTTGTTTTGCATGCCTCTCCTTGGATATTAATGATAAGCTCCATATTACTAAAGATAAATTTGAAGAGAAGGAGTTAATTAATGAACGAGTAGTTTTAAATAAATTTTGCACAATTTGTTGAAAAATAATAATTTAATTCATGTATTTTACTAAAATCATTGACTTTTATTGCTACTAACCTCTAACCAGCTCTACTATTGTAATCTCAGGAAGAATGCCAACTCGCCCCGGAAAGCCAATAAACCCAAAGCCCCTATTCACATATAAATATTGCTTACCCTCTTGATACAGATCGTCCCATTGCTTGTAGATGTATTTGGAAGGGCTCCATTTAAATTGACCTATTTCAACCCCAAACTGAAAACCATGTGTGTGCCCAGCAAACATCATATCGATATCAGGGTGCTCGATCCTAACTTGTGCATCCCAGTGGCTTGGGTCATGCGAGAGCAGTAACTTTACAGCAGCCTCTTCAGTCCCCTCACAAGCCTTGTCAAGTTGGCCATATTTGGCGAACCGCCCTTTTCCCCAATTTTCCACTCCTATGATGGCCAATTTCTCATCCTGTTCACCGATGAGCCGAGATTCATTCATAAGTAAATCCCACCCTAATATTTTATGAGCCTCGAGCATGTCCATCAGGTTTTGTTGCTTGGCTTTTGCGGAAGACCAGCTTTGGTAGTCACCATAATCGTGATTGCCAAGCGTAGAATATACCCCTAACGGTGCCTTAAGTTTCGAAAAAATAGGAATATAATCCTTTACTTCATCCGTTTTATTATTTACTAAATCACCAGTGAAAAATATCAAGTCGGGCTTTTCGTGGAGTAGCATTTCAACACCACCCGCCACTGCTACTTTGTTAAAAAAGCTCCCACTGTGTATATCTGACAGCTGCGCAATGGTAATACCATCAAAAGCCTTGGGCAAATGTGGTAATTTTATGCGCCGTTTGCGTATACGGTAATCATATGCGCCTGCAATAATGCCATAACTCAACGATACTAACGGTAACGCAGACATAATCAGCCCGCTTTTGGCCAAAAAAGCCGATCGGCTGATCCGCTTCGACTCAGGCGTGACAACTGCTATTTGATTCTTTTTAAGCAATCTTTTGATATACAAAAAAAGCCGGCGTACATCATCAATGACTAAAAAAGGAAATACGAACAATTTTGCTACAAAATTGGCAAACATGACAAAAGCAGACCCAATTTGGAGAAATCTGCCAAAATGTCCGAAATCTACACTTCTAGTAAGGACCAAAAGCCCTAAACTAAGGATAGGAACACCCCAGTAAAACCCTATAGCTACCTTCTTGAGCCTACCTTTGGTTTTTCTTAAAACCACCCTCAAAGCCTGGTATACATATATTTCTACTATTACAAACCCCGCTAAAATCAACAGCAAAAGATATTCTCTACTCATACTTTAAATAAAACAAAGACTGCACCAAACTAATATCGAACACATAAAAATGTTTTAACAAATGATAAAGCAACTCTACTTTGCTTCGATTTATTTATAATAATTCCAATATATAATTACACATAAAATACATTATTTAATTTAGAAAAAATGATCATTTTTATTTATTTTTCAATTAATTATGTATATCTCTGACTATGATTAGTTGTGTAATTAATTATTATAACAAAGGAAGCCTTATCTCAAAAACTGTATCATTATGCGAAGGATTTCTAATAATTGATATTTCACCCTTTAACCTTAATAATGCATGCTTTACAATATACAACCCAAGCCCTGAGCCTGATCCTTTCGAGGTATCGGTCGCCCGGCTGAAGAGTTCATAAATATGCTGCTCCATCTCTTTTGATATGCCTTGACCGTTATCGCAAATCAGTAATACAAGCTGGTTTGCATTGTTCTCATAAGACTCAATTCGCACAAAATGGGGGTGCTCACCATCTAAATACCTGAAGTTTATCGCATTTTTTATAAGCTCTCTTAATATTATATCCGTTAACTCTGCTTCAAGCTTTGCCTCATAAGATTTAGGTATTTTGAGCTTGAAGTTTACCTCTTGCTTAAACTTTGAAAACTGAACATCAATCATGCTTTGAACAAGTTGATGCAGGTTGACACTCTTGAAATCTAACCGCTTAGTCTTAATTAAATATACGGAGTTTATACTATTGATAATATTAGTAAGCTTATCGACGGTCTCCTGGAATTTATCAATAAAGGCACTGGCTTGGTCATTGGCAAATTCTATACGCGCTAAGTAACAAAGTCCTTTAAGGGTGGCAATCGGGCCCAAAATATCATGGGAGGATTGGTATAAAAATTGATTGAGCTCCTTACTTGCTAATTCGAGCTCGGATGTGCGAAGCTTGACTTTCTTGTCTAATGCTACATTGGCATCTTTGAGTTTTTCGTTCTGATCCTCAATTACTTGCTTGGCATCTTTAAGTTTTTCGTTGTTTTTTCTAATAAGGTATGTTCTAATTTCAATTTTTCTATTTTGCTTTATGATCTCATCGTTTTGCTCGATCAGCAGCTCCCTTATAATCTCTTCCTTTTTGAGCATGCTGTTGAGGAAAATATAGAGTAAAGCCATCACTACTCCAAATAATAAAATTGATATTCCGAGGTTTAGAACCAGCTCTTTACGCGCGTTTCTAATAAATAATCCTGATTCTTCATCTACGTTTATTAGTGCTACTGTTTTACCAGAGCTATTCTTTAGTGGTGCAAAAGCAGTTAGCCAAGTACCATTTTCGGTTTTATAAATGCCAATTTTGGCGCCTTCATTGTACTTTTCGATCAGGTCCGGGGGATATTCTTTGTAAGAATGCCTAAAATATGGTTTTTCGGCTGATGTAACGATGAATTTAAAATCATTATCAATACTATCATAAACCAAGGTATAGATTGGCGTATTAAGATGGTTAAAAGTTTGGACAGATTTTAATGTATTATGAATTTCCTCATACAGCTCATTTTCGCCTGAGCTCATAATATCATCTTTATTCTTAAGAGAGTTAGAAAGCCATTCATGTTGATCCGCATCAATAACCAATGAAGTTGTTCTAGCTATGGCCTCCAATTTATCTAATGTTTGCTCTTTGGCCTTGCGAATGTGTGTCAGATAAATTTCCACTACAAAATAGAGTGTAAGCACAAATACCGTACCAGTTACGGCAAATATTATTTTGCTACCTGTATTTCTAAATGAATATATATCAAATTTATACATATTCGAATGTAAACTTTATATTTATGTTTGTTTGTTCGTTTTGAACCTCTCCTCAGTGTTATTTTCTAACTTCAATACTCCACGTGGGCACACTGAAGCACACACCCCACAGCCAACGCAAGAGGCACGTACTATATTTTCTCCTTTTTGGGCATACATTCGCACATCTATTCCCATCTCACAATAGGTAGAGCAATTCCCGCATGAAATGCATTGGCCACCATTGGTAGTAATACGAAATCGAGATTTAAAACGCTGAATAATACCTAATATTGCTGCTAGCGGACACCCAAACCTACACCAAACGCGATTCCCCATTAATGGGTAAAAACCCGTACCCACTACTCCAGAAAATGCTGCCCCAATAAAAAACCCATACCATTTTTGTAATGAAGCTGAATAATTTTTAACAAATGCATGTTCATTAAAGTATGAAACTAATGCAAATGCGGTCACTACTACAGCAAATACAAGTACTCCATTTATTAACCAGCGCTCAATTTTCCAAGCTTTTAGAGATTTGTTAGATAATTGCCTAAAAGGATCTCCTGCCGTTTCAGCTAAGCCCCCACACCCACAAACCCAAGAGCAGTACCACCTTTTGCCATAAAAATAGGTAAATATTGGAATGGCGACTATGATTAATGCCAACCCCCAGACCAAAATAAATATGCCCATAAAACCGCTGCTGCGAAGTTGATTTAAGTTCCAAGCATAAAAGAAATCATAATCAAGAGGCCAAATGTTTTTAAAATCATACCATGGTTGATTAAATGATGCCAAAATTTCTGGTAACAAAAACGCAAAAATAAGCTGAAAAAACATAACTGAACTTGTACGTAGTTGCTGATACCTGTTTCCTTTATATTTTAATTGCATACGCAGGCCCATTACAAGCACAGCTATCGTATAGAAAAAGCCATACATAAACCACTGGCTAGCTGGCTGCCCACTGAAAAACTTGCTGATTGGGTTTAGCAGTACAATCCAGCTCGCTAAGTACACTGGCTGCCAATACAGCGCCATATAAAATAAAATCAAAAAACTACCCAAGATTACTCCTAACCAACCTCCTCTACTAATACTCTTTTGAAAGATTTTATCGTGGTGAATGCCTGCCATTTTACTTCCAAAAGTGCTGAAAACAAATAGCAGCGCACCAAGCATCATAACCCCTAAAGAGAAAAGTATGCATAGCCACGGATATTGAACAATTGGACCTTGATAAGCCTGTAAAATCAAGGGCAAGCTATAGTCGGTCCAAATAACCTGATCCCACTGTTCTTGCTGCTTAAAGTTTTCATTGAGTTGATCTATGTGTGCTTTGTACTCACCAGCCAATTGCGCTGGAAACTTATATGTTTTCTGATATAATTTACTGATTTTACTGTCAATAAGCTCCTGATTGGCCTGATCTTTAATCACGGATGCAACATGAGCGGGTTTTAATTGATACGTACCCACAAAAAACAACAAAAGAAATAATCCAAAACCAATCCAAACTAAACTTAATGCTATATTTTTATAATTATGCATAACTAATTAGTTAAGGCCACTTTTTTATTTAATTGATTCATTAAATTGGGCTTTAGTGCAGGATAAAATTCTGGATCAAATTGGATCACATCGAATTGCAGGATGCCTTCATTAATAGACACACCACCTTTAATCCAACGCTCGGCCACTTCATGCCTAAGCCGTACACCAATAGCATTAAAGCCTAAAATCTTATGATTTTGATCAAAAACAACTCGAATGGCCTTATTTCCCTTGTCATTTTCCCAATAAAGGCTCTGTTCTTCATTCACATCACTATTTACCACACCGTATGTTTGATATTCTAAATGAAAAAATTTGGCCGAATTAAACCAAACACCAGGATTATATGCCTTTTTTCTACCACAAATAGTGTGGGCCACCGTCTCCCCCATCATTCTGGCAGTATACCAAACAGCCTCAATAGATTTTCTGTTTTCTGGCGGTTGCGCCATCTCAGCACAGTCACCGATGGCGTACACATCTTCAATATTGGTTTCTAAATATTCGTTTACCAAAATTCCTCGATTCATTTGCACTGCCGACCCATCCAAAAACCCAATATTTGGTGTTACCCCAATAGTTATACCTAAAAACTCACAAGGAATTTCGTTTCCATTTGCTAAAATACCTTTTATCCTTTGCTTTTCGTCCTTATTTACTTCTTCTAACGTGGTATTTCTGTGTAATTGTATGCCGTTTCTTTCAATATGACGTGAGACAAGCTCGGATTCTGCTGCAGGCAACACATTCTTCCAAAAACTCTGCTCTCGAATCAAAAAGTCGACACCGATACCTCTGCTGTGAAGCATTTCAGCAAGCTCAATACCGATTAGCCCACCGCCCACAACAGCGGCCCGTGTGATTTTTTTGGTATCTTGTTCTATCTTATCCAGGTCTTGGAGAAAATATAAGCTCCGTACGCCTTCAGCATCTATCCCCGGGCAATTATATGGGCGAGGTTTAGAGCCCGTTGCCAAAATAAGGACATCATAATGTAAGGCCCCTCCACTTAAAAGTTGTAATTTTTTATCCTGAAAATCCGTTGCTTGCACATAATCATATACTAGATTGATGCGATTTTTCTTCCAAAACCAATCTTCATATGGTTTGGTATCTTTAAACCGCATATGGCCCATATAAATATACATCAGCGCTGTGCGTGAATAAAAATAGTGTGACTCTGCCGATACTATAGTTATATCACATTCACTTAGCTTTCGAATATGCCGAGCTGCAGTAATTCCTGCAACACCATTTCCTATAATGACTACTTTTTTCATTGGACCTACCCAAGATAGGTATTTTTTTAAAAACTTAAATTTTATTAAAAATTACTTGAAAGGAAAAATTGAATGAAATTTGCAAATTTCATTCAATAACGATTAGATTTTCAATGTATTTTGCTAATTTTGTTGATATTGCATTATTATACCATTTTTTTATTAAATATGAAATAAACTGTACACCTCCCAGCATTTATTTACATGTTCTTATAATAATCAAAAAACGAAAAGATATTTTTTGATGATTGCCTTTTATGTCAATCAATCTAAAATCTTTTCATGATGAATCCTTACTGGATATGGTACAGGCAAAAAGTGCTTGTACCTTTTTTAACAAATAAAAAAGGTCAGCTCAACCAGAGCTAACCCTTATGAAAAAAGAACACCAAACTAAAATTAATTCTTAAATTATCTTATTTAAAATGCGTCAACAAGCCAAAAAACTAATCACAAACTGCTTATTGACGCAATAGACAAAAAACAAATTACTATTTGTATACTTTCACTTTTTTATATATGAAAATAAATTATTCGTCCAATCGTAAACAAGGAACTTTTAAAAAAAATAGTTTCACCTGATTATGTGACAGATAAGAAAAAAACAAATTTAATGTGTTAATACATTATGTCTCTAACCAAAATTTCAATGGAATTATCGTTTTTCAATGAATTTTGCCTAATTTGATCAATATAGGGTCTAAAACCAATCTACAGGCCAGTCAACTTCCATCTGTAGAGCTTCATTATAAGGTTTGAAGTACTGATTTAGCCATTTTCTGTAGTTATCATGCATAGGTTTATAATTTCCTGGATTAACTGATCCTAATTCTTTAAAATCAAATTCATCAATTTGTAAAAATGCACCAATTTTATCGAGCTCTTTTTGTGGGTTTTCGAAAAATGCTTCACTCTTAAGTATTAAAAATTGGTTTTGTTGAAAGTACCTTTGCCAATTTTTGAGTTGTGAGGCATATTCTCCACGTTTCAGATATGTGTAACGCTGGTGGGCATAGCTATGATAAAAAGGCTCTGCCATGATTCGTTCCTTTTCTCCTAAAATTCTAACTTGCTCAAGCTGGCATGCCGCTTTAAAATCTTCGGATGGTTCAAGTTTTTTTCTACGCAGCATTTGATAGTGGGCATAGGCTCGATCCGTAGGATTTCTTAAGAGTACAATTAATTTAATATCGGGTAAAAGCTTATGCACTCGACTCGGAGCAAGCGGATGAAATAAATAATATGGTGTTGCTTCTCCAATAACATACTTTTTATCCGACCTCCAGGCGAAATGAGACTTATACCATGCTGTAGAATTTTGATAATTTTGATCAAAATAATGAACCTCCTTTTTTTGAGACATTCTAATTTGTGGATGTTGGTTAAGATAATACCACAGCGAAGTCGTCCCGGCCTTTTGAGCACCAATAATCAAAAATGTAGGCAAGGACCGAAAGTGGCCTGTATAGCTGCGAAATGGTTTGTAAATATATTTACCCCAAAGATGATTGCAGGTTTTGGTAAGACCTGTAAAAGCCATAAATTAGGAAATTTGATATTAATTTTACTAAATTCAAGGCATATATAATTAAAATTACATTTCAATGAAAGCATTGCACTTGGTCATAATAATAGGTGCTATTATTTTAAGCTCCTGTGGGTCTAGCAAAAAGGAGGTAACAAAACCAACTAAATTACCATACCCACCCACCCAAATGACAGACCATAAGGATACCTACTTTGATACAACCATAGTAGACCCCTATCACTGGCTTGAGGATGACAACGCTCCCGAGACGGGTCAATGGGTTGATGCACAAAACAAAGTAACATTCGATTATTTAAAAAACATCCCATTCAGAGATAAATTCCGTACTCGGCTTGCCGAATTGTTTAATTACGATGCGTTCGCTAGCCCAATAAGTTGGGATGACACATACATCATGCCTCAGCAGATTGGCCCCAATAAAAATTATATCTATTTCAAGAAAAGCGGATTGGAAAATCAGGCTAAACTTTATTTACAGGATACTGCAGGTAATGAGCAAGTACTTATCGATCAAAATAATTTTTCAAATACAGGTAGTGATGCTATAAGTGGTTTGTTTCCTTCACCAGACGGTAAATTTTTAGCTTATAAACTATCTCGCTCCGGGTCTGACTGGAATAATGTATTTGTTTTTGACGTCGAGCAGCGAAAAGTGCTATCCGATACTATTCAGGGAGTTAAATTTAGTCGAGTTGCTTGGCACAACAATGGTTTTTTCTACAGCAGATATCCATTATTAGAAAAAAGCGATGCTTTAACAGGAGTTAACAAAAACAATGCTGTGTATTATCACGTACTTGGCACAAACCAGTCTGAGGACAAACTAATTTATGAACGAAAAGATCAACCTGATTGGGCATTTGATGCCGTAGTCTCCGCAGATAAAAAGCATTTAATCCTTTTAACCAAACAAAGCACATACGGGCATCAAATTTTAGTAAAATCTTTGGATGAAGAAGGTTCCAACTTTGTAGCATTAAACAAAGATTTTAAAAATGAATATGCATTAGTATATGCTGATGGGGGTAAAGTTTGGGCGCATACCGATCACAATGCCCCAAATTTTAAGCTAGCTGTTTGTAGTTTTAGTTCACAAAACTGGGCAGATGTGATACCTGAATCCGAACATAAACTTGAGCAAGTAAAATTTGGTGGAGGAAAATTTTTTGCTAATTATTTGGTGCAAGCCAAGAGTGAAATTAAGCAATATAACTTAAATGGAAAACTTGAACGAAATATTGAACTACCTGGAATAGGTGAAGTGCGCGGCTTTAATGGTCCAAAAGATACACAGGAGGTGTTTTACTCGTTTAATTCATTGATTACACCAGGTACAGTTTACAAATATGATATCAACTCGGGGCGGTCAGACGTCTATTTTAAACCAAAACTAAATTTCGAGCCCGATGACTTTATTATGAAACAGGTGTTTTATAAAAGTTTTGATGGCACTCCTGTATCCATGTTTATTTTACACAAAAAGGGTATCACAATGAATGGCAAAATCCCAACATTTCTTTATGGTTATGGTGGATTTAGTATAAGTTTAACACCGAGGTTTAGTCCAAGATGGATTGCCTGGGCAGACCAAGGGGGCATTTTTGCTATGCCCAACCTTAGAGGTGGTGGTGAGTATGGAGCAAAGTGGCATCAGTCAGGCACAAAGCTCAACAAAAAGAACGTATTCAAAGATTTTATTGCTGCCGGTGAATACCTCATCAAGCAAAACTATACTTCCAAGGAATATTTAGCCATTCATGGTAGGTCCAATGGTGGTCTATTAGTAGGAGCCACAATGACCTTGAAACCCGATTTTTGCCAAGTTGCTATCCCCACTGTTGGTGTAATGGATATGCTTCGTTTTCAGGAATTTACAATTGGAAGATACTGGGCAGCAGACTATGGTGCCTCAGATGAGTCGAAAGAGATGTTCGAATATTTGCTTTCATATTCCCCAATCCATTCAATCAAGAACGTCCATTACCCTGCCACCTTAGTTACAACAGCTGACCATGACGACCGAGTTGTGCCGGCACATTCGTTTAAATTTATAGCTACACTTCAAGAAAAAAATACCAGCACTAACCCTACTTTAATTAGAATTGACAAAGAGGCCGGGCATGGTGCTGGATATGCTACTGATAAATATATAGATATTTATACAGATATTTATAGTTTCTGTTGGGCAAATATGAATTATACACCACCAGTATATGAATCTAACAATTAGAGCAGGGCGCAAAGGAGATCTCTCTGAGGTATACAAGTTAATTGAAGAGCTTGCCATTTATGAAAAATCTGAAAATGAGCTGATTAACACCATTGAAAATATGGAGCAAGATGGCTTCGGACCAAACCCAGCATATGAATTAATTGTTGCCGAGGTTGACAAAAAGCTAGTCGGGTTAGCCCTTTATTATTATATTTATAGTACTTGGAAGGGGCGCTCACTTTATCTTGAAGACCTCATTGTCACTCAAAAATACCGTAAGCAAGGCATTGGAAAGCTCCTTTTTAACAAAGTAGTTGAAAAGGCAAAGCAAATGAAGGTGGGCCGTTTCTCATGGCAAGTTTTGGATTGGAATAGACCAGCCATTGAATTTTATAAAAATTATCCTACTGCATTTGATGAAGGCTGGATAAATTGTACCATTACAAAAAAAGACCTCGAAAAGCTTTAAATGTCTCGTTGAATTAGTACCAAATATTTGCTTTCTTTGTGTAAGAATTTTGTCCAATTTTAAGATAATCTTCTTAATTTGAATGTAAGACAACGCAATAAACGGTATATTTTATGACATTTCAACTAAGCGAAGACCATTTGATGGTGCAAGAATCTGCAAGAAGTTTTGCTCAAAAAGAACTATTGCCAGGTGTAATTGAACGTGATGACAAGCAGGAGTTTCCAAAAGATCAGATCCGGCAAATGGGGGAACTAGGTTTTCTAGGCATGATGGTCAACCCAAAGTACAGTGGCGGTGGTATGGATACGGTCTCATATGTCATTGCTATGGAAGAGATTTCAAAGATTGATGCCTCGGCTTCAGTGGTGATGTCGGTAAATAACTCACTGGTTTGCTGGGGTTTAGAGAATTATGGCACGGAGGCTCAGAAAGAAAAATACCTTCACAAATTAGCTTCTGGAGAAATCATTGGTGCATTTTGCTTATCAGAGCCAGAGGCTGGATCTGATGCAACATCTCAGCGAACAACTGCCATTGATATGGGTGATCATTATTTATTAAATGGCACCAAAAACTGGATCACAAATGGCAGTACAGCATCCGTTTACTTAGTCATCGCCCAATCAGATGTTGAGAAAAAACACAAGGGAATAAACGCCTTAATTGTTGAAAAAGGCATGGAAGGGTTTACCGTTGGTAAAAAAGAGGATAAATTAGGTATTCGTGGAAGTGATACCCATTCGCTCATGTTTACCGATGTAAAAGTTCCTAAAGAAAACCGTATTGGTGAAGATGGTTTCGGTTTTAATTTTGCTATGAAAACCTTAAATGGTGGAAGAATTGGCATAGCATCACAAGCACTGGGCATAGCATCCGGAGCCTATGAACTTGCACTTGCTTATAGTAAGGAAAGAAAAGCCTTTGGAAAGGAAATTTCTGGTCATCAGGCCATTCAATTCAAACTTGCTGACATGGCAACACAAATTGAGGCGGCACGTCTACTTTGTTATAAAGCAGCCAAACTAAAAGATGAAGGCAAGGAATACGCCATGGCCAGTGCGATGGCTAAGCTTTATGCTTCTAAAGTGGCTATGGATGTATCAGTAGAAGCTGTACAGGTTCATGGAGGTTATGGATTTGTAAAGGAATATCATGTGGAGCGACTCATGCGAGATGCTAAGATTACTCAAATTTATGAAGGCACATCAGAGATCCAAAAAATTGTCATTGCTCGTGAAGTACTAAGATAAAAGCATCAAAATATGTGAAATGTCCAATTTTTAAAACCTTACATATGTAAGGTTTTTTGCAATATGACAAAAAAAATTCAAATAAATATCACAAAAAAGTACTATATTTGTATAAAAGAAGATTCACTATGCTTAATTTTAAATTTTAAACTATATAAATAAAAATTGGCATAAGTAATTGATATTTAAGAAATGTTATTGTATTTTTTGCAGTGAATAATTTTTTATGTAGAATTGCATTTGTGAGTTACAGTTTGGATTCATATGAAAAATAAAATTTATGGAAGATTATAATAAAATAATTGAGTCGCTCAGCGTAAGATTTGTGTTGGCTAAGAATATTGAAATATTACAACCCGTCACCATCGAGAATTATTATGATATCGAAAATTCACTCATCTATCTTAATAAAGGACAGATAAAGTTTGGTGAGAATGAAGAAGTAGTAGAAGAGGGTGAAATGTTATTTATACCGGGAGGTAAAAGCATACGCCTGACTTATGGCACTGGTAACCCCAATGTACAAACCAATGATGAGTTCATAAGCAATAAGGAAAACTTCTTCCAACCGTTTTATGATCAAGATGACGTTACGGGTGAAAATTTTAGCGTAGTAAGCTTTGAGGCCAAAGCTTTTGACTCGGTAAACTTCTTTGGTTCACTTGATTTTCCACCATTTATTGTGAAAAAGAACAGCAAAATAATTTACCTTGTAAAAGATATTCTGAAAGAAAGTAACTCAGACTTGCCCGGTAAAGGTAGAGTGCTAAAGCTCACAACGGAGTATTTGGTTGTTGAAATCATAAGGCATGTACTCAAAAACCGTTATTTTGTTGAAGAACTTGCCACAAATATTACTTATTTTAAGGATCCCCGCCTCATCAATATTTTCTCTTATATTAAAGAGAACCTAAACGGTGACCTTTCCAACAAAATTTTGGCCAGTGTAGCCAACGTTTCAGAAGATTATGTAGGGCAGTATTTTAAATTACTAACCGGCATTAATCCACAAGACTACATTGAGTACCAACGCATGGAAAAAGCCGTACAGTTATTACGCACTTCCAAGATGAATATCCGTGACATCGGCCGCGAAGTAGGCTATAAAGACACTGCCTATTTCTGCCGACGGTTTAAGATGATGTTTGGAATACCTGCTGGTAAGATGCGAAGAAGAGAATCACTGATGAATGTATAATGCGTTTGTAAATAAAATAATAAAAGGCTAGCAATGATGCTAGCTTTTTTTTTGAGACTAAAAATATGTTTTAACTGCAAACTCAAACTGGTTTATAAAAATCTCTTTAAAACTTGATATATTATTTTGTTCATAAAAAATCAACATCGCCTTTTTGTAATCAATGGAGTCTACTGTTCTAAATGATAGTGGGCAATAATTATAATTCATTAATATTGCATTACTCACAATTCGGGCTGTTCTTTTATTTCCATCCATAAATGGCTGGATATATGAAAGTAGAACTAATGTTAGTAAAGCTTTTTCAAATATACTTTGCTTCCCATTTATTAATTCACAAGTATTTGTGAGCGCTTCTAATATTTGAAATTCATTATCTAGAGGGGTATAGTTTGTACCAGAAATACCTACTCGTCGCTTTCTTAGGTTTCGTTCAACCGCCAACTCTTTTGTAAGTATACTATGTATATCCTCAATTTTTGAAACGGTCAATGGGCTTAGATATCCTTCGTGCTCAATTATGAAGTCAAGAGCATTCTTGTGATTTAATAACATCACTGCTTCCTCCTTCGTTTTTCCTGATGCCGTTTCTTTTTCTCTTAAAAGTCTCTCTGTTTCAAGTAGCGAATACGTATTTCCTTCAATTTGTGATGATTTCCAACTTAAATCAATGGCAAGCCTTTCTAGCTCTTTTTTATACTCAAATTCAGATAATTCTGCCACATTTGACCGGTATTCCTCTTGTAATAATGTTAGCTTTTCCAGTTCCAAGCCTGTAAACACACTGTACTGCTTAAGCACTTCTATAATATTAGAATTAAATGTGCGTATAATTTGTCGCTCATCTATTTCTTTTTCATAATACTTCTTAATATTGATGGGGGAAATCACCTTATATGCGGGTGATAAATAGTATTTTGTTCCTTTACCTTGACCTTTTGTAAGCAAATAGTTGCTGGATTGCAAATCTGCTAGTACCCTTTTCAAAGTCGAATAGCTAATTGTAGAACTTATTCCATCAAATATTTCTTTTGACGAACTAGCACCTTTTTCTTTTATAAAATCTACTATTTGCTGCGTTCGAATATTCATTTTCTTATTTATAGCTCATAAAAATAATGTATTTAGGTCAAATTTGGCAGTTTTTGAGCTCTATTTCGTGCTTGGATGAGCTACAAATTAGAATATTCAACCGAATTAAGCGTTATCTCTATTACAATTGATCCATTTTTTTTACATATTTGTAAAAAACTCATAAATCATGCGATACACCAAAATCGATTCGAAGTTGTTTATTCAAAACCGCAAGCAGTTAGCCCGTTTAACAGCGCCAAACTCGATCATCATTTTACATGCAAATGACATCTTACCTACCAACGCAGACGGTGTATTGCCATTTTACCAAAATAAAGATTTGTTTTACCTCTCAGGCATAGATCAAGAGGATACCATGCTCGTTATGTTCCCTGACTTTGTAGAAGAAAAATTTCGTGAAGTACTTTTTATTAAAGAAACTAGTGAGCTAATTGCCATTTGGGATGGGAGCAAACTTACTAAAGAGGAGGCCAGCAAAGCCTCTGGCATAGAAACTGTTTATTGGATTCATGAATTTGACAAAGTAGTGAAACAGCTGTTCTTCGAAGCTGAAAATATATATTTAAATACCAACGAGCATACGCGCGCCAGTGTGCCGATTCTTACTAAAGAGCGACGTTTTGTCGATGAGTGCAAGAAAAAATATCCGCTGCACCAATATCATCGACTCGCACCCATTCTGAGTAAGCTTCGAGCGGTAAAATCAAGCATTGAGATCGACTTATTGCAAGCTGCTTGTAATATAACAGAGCAGGGCTTTCGACGTGTATTATCATTTGTAAAACCAGGCGTGTTTGAATTTGAAATTGAAGCGGAATTTATTCATGAATTTGTTCGAAACCGTTCGCGTGGGTTTGCCTATTCACCAATTATTGCCACAGGAGGCAATGCCTGTGTGCTACACTATATTGATAACCAAGACCAGTGCCAGGATGGTGATTTGATACTTTTTGATGTGGGAGCAGAATATGCTAATTATAACGCTGATATGACACGTACAATCCCAGTAAACGGGCGGTATACAGATCGGCAAAAAGCGGTGTATAATGCCGTATTACGTGTGATGCGCAAGGCCATGTCATTATTAACTCCAGGTAATAACTTAGTAGACTACCACGAAGAAGTAGGTAAAATAATGGAAAGTGAGTTAATCGAGCTCGGGCTCATCGACCGTACAGACGTAAAAAATCAAGATCCTAAACACCCACTTTATAAAAAGTATTTTATGCATGGTACATCACATCACCTAGGGCTTGATGTGCATGATGTTGGCAGTAAATACATGCCTTTCGAAGCCGGAATGGTGTTTACCGTTGAGCCAGGCATTTATATCCGGGAAGAAAATATCGGTATTCGGTTAGAAAACGATGTGGTCATCACCAGCAATGGTGTAAATGACCTTATGAAAACCATCCCAATTGAGACAGAAGAGATCGAAGAATTAATGTCTGGATCGAATAGCTAATTTGTACTTTTTTAAGAATTTTTCCTTGAAAAGTGCAATGATTTGATAAAAATTAAGCTAAAATTGAACAAAAGTAAGAATATAAGCTTTGAAAAATACTACTGCACATATTGGTTTAATCGTACTAATTTGCCTGCTCTCTTTAGTTCAAAGTTATGCTCAAAGCCGAAAGGTACCGCATAAAATGGCTTTTGCTGATATGGAGCTTGAAATTACCAGCGGTGCACGCGAAGAAATCCAGAAAAGCGTCAATAGCCTTACCAAAAACCCAAAATACTTTAAAATCAAGGTGGATAGGGCCCAGTTTTATTTTCCAATTATTGAAAAGATTTTTGAGCAAGAGCATTTGCCCGATGACTTCAAATACCTTGTCTTGCAAGAAAGTGCCTTAATTTCCGATGCAGTGAGTTCATCGAATGCCGTGGGCTTTTGGCAATTTAAAAAGGAAGCTGCTGTAGAAGTAGGCATGAGGGTTGATCATCAGGTAGATGAACGAATGAACATTGTTTCTGCCACAAGGGGAGCGGCTAAATATTTAAAAAAGAATAATTTTTTCTTTAGGAATTGGTGGTACACCTTGCTTTCGTATAATTTGGGTAGAGGAGGTGCTCAACAGTATGCGAATATAAAATACGCAGGCGCCAAAAAAATGAAGGTAGATAAACATACGCATTGGTATGTATTGAAATTCCTAGCGCATAAAGTCGCTTTTGAAGGACATACCAGCCCTGGTGCTACACCTGGCCTAGTAGCCCATTTGCATGAAGATTATGGGGGAATGGACCTCAAAAAAGTGGCTAAGGAGGCTTCAACAGAGCTCGATTCAATTAAACTTTATAATAAGTGGCTCAAAAAAGGCAATGTGCCCGAAGACAAAGTGTATACGGTGGTTGTCCCCAAATATTCAATAGATCGATTAGTAGCTGTTGCCAACCAAATGGATAGTATCCCCAAAGCTGTTGTGAGCCAAAAGATAGAGCCTACACCAGCACCAGAGGCTAGTGCACTTAGCCCGACATTAACTTCATTTAATGACCTAAGTGCTATCATCGTTCAAAAAGGTAATACCATTCAAGATTTAGCACGTACTGGCAATGTTTCACCAGAAAATTTCTTGAAATTTAATGACCTAAATGAAGGAGATCTACCACAAATTGGCCAGACTTATTACTTAGAAGAAAAACATGACACCTCGAAGTGGGATTTCCATGTTTATAAAGCAGGTCAGACACTCTGGACCATCTCACAGCAATACGGTATTAAACTAAATGCTTTGCTCGCATTAAACAATTTGGCACCTAATGCCTCCCTCTCAGTAGGAAAAAAACTTAAACTAAACAACCAACACCCCTTACCACAATACCCGATCAATGCGAATAAAAAAGTAGAGCAGAATGTAGATGCTAGTCCCGATAATACAGATACAGTTTATCATGTTGTAAAAAAAGGAGAAACACTCTATCAAATAGCACAATTACATGGTGTTGGTATATCACAATTAATGGGCTGGAATGATTTAAATGATCAACAATTAAACATTGGTCAAAAACTTATAATAACACCACAAAAAAAGACGGAGTATCGTGCAAAAATCTTGGAAAATAGCAAAAACCAAGAAAAAACTTACATGCAGCATATTGTTCAACCAGGCGATACGTTATTTAAAATCGCCAAACAATACGGGGTTGAGGTAAGCGAAATCATGCATTGGAACAGCAAGAGAGCATATGATTTAAAAATAGGAGAATATTTAAAGATAGTGGCAAATCCCTAAATACTTCATTTTTTTGATATTTTATTACACATACAATAAATTTGGCATTAATGCAAAGAAGTAATGCAGGTCTTCTATTATATTTATCGTCTATAGAATGTGTGGCTTAAACAATTCTTTTATACACACAATCTATTGTGAATCAGAAACTTAGAAAAAAATAAAATGCGCCCATATGGATACAGCATCAAATATAATTGATCTAGTAATGTTAGTAGATGATAATGATACCGATAACTTTATAAGTAAACGTATCATTGAAATCACAAAATTTGCTAAGCAAATTGAAATTAAGAACTCTGGTAAAAGTGCGCTTGAATACCTTGAAAAACATGCCGGTGAGCCTGATAAGACCCCTGATTTAGTTTTTTTAGATATTAATATGCCCATTGTAGATGGTTTTGTTTTCTTATATGAGTTTGAAAAACACGCGGAATCCTTTGTAAAGCCATGTAAGGTTATCATTTTGTCAAGTTCTGATAATAAAAGAGATATTGACAAAATTATTAATAATGAGTATGTCATTAAATTCATAACCAAACCGCTTACAGAAGTTACGCTAAATGAGATAAAGGCGGAAGGTTTTTAGTTGTATTAAAATTCTAATTATACGCAATTTTTCATTATTCATTGATTTCTTCTAATTGCATATAATAGTCTTCCCATTGGGCTTGTAAGGTGTCTTTTTCCTGAATAAAGCTTTTCAGTCGTGACTCTAATGCCTGTAATTTTTCATGATCATTAAAGTTCTCAGGCAAGGCCATTTGCTCATGAATTAGTTTTTCATCTTTCTCCAGCGTTGCAATTTGTTCTTCTAACAGAGCTAATTTCTTTTTGAGTTGACTGATCTTTTTTTGCTGAGGTGAACGAGTAGGTTTGTTGGATTTCTTTTGGGGTTTAGGGGTCGATTGAGCTGCTTGCTTAGGTTGTTTGTTTTGTTCCTGTTTGTTTTTCCAATATTCATACTCATCATAAGTACCAGGATACTCCTTGATTTGCTGATCTTGAATATACCAAATCTTATTGGCAACATTTCTTATAAAATAACGGTTGTGCGAAATAATGAGTAAACTACCTGCATAATTTTGCAAAGCTTGAATCAAAATTTCGATGGAGGGAATATCAAGATGGTTGGTCGGTTCATCTAATAACAAAAAATTAGCATTTGTCAGTAGTGTCTTAGCAAGGGCTACGCGTGATTTTTCGCCTCCAGACAGTACCTTGATCTTTTTGTGTACATCATCTTTGGAGAATAAAAAACACCCTAATAATGTACGGATCTCCAATTCGGTACGCGAAGTACCAAGCTGAACAAGTTCTTGGATAATCTCGTTACTCAATGTAAGTGCTTCGAGCTGATGCTGTGCAAAAGAGGCAATCTCCAAATTATGCCCTGGCTGGCGCAAACCCTCAAATTGCTCCGTGCCATTCAAAATCCGAAGTAATGTTGATTTTCCCTTTCCATTCGGGCCAATTAGTGCAATTTTATCTCCTCGTTCTACGTGTATGGAGGTATCTTTAAAAAGTGTAAGGTCACCATAAGCCTTACTGATATTTTCGAGGCGAATCACATACTTGCCCGATGGTTTTGAAAAATTGAACTTAAAGTGGATCTCAGCGGCAGCGGAGTCTATCGCTTCAACCCTGTCCATTCGTTCTAGTGCTTTTACACGTGATTGAACTTGCTTAGCCTTGCTTGCTTTGGCCCGAAAGCGCTCAATAAAACGCTCGGTCTGTTTTATTTTTTGCTGTTGGTTTTCATAAGCATTAGCTTGAATCTCTTGCCTGATAGCCTTTTCTTCCAAATAAAATGCATAATCACCCGCATAGTCATGGAATATCCCTCCAGAAATTTCCACCACACGATTCACCGTATTATTTATAAATTGCTGATCATGTGATACGATCATTACTGCCCCATCATACTGCCTCAAATATTGTTCCAGCCAAATAATAGAGGGTAAATCTAAATGGTTGGTAGGTTCGTCAAGCAAAAGTAGAGATGGCTGCTCCAGAAGTAGCTTCGCCAAAATCACTCGCATTCTCCAGCCTCCAGAAAAAGTACTCAGCGGACGATCAAGATCGGATGTTTTAAACCCTATACCCTCAAGTACTTCACCAGCCTTGGCTTGCATAGTATACCCCCCTTGTAGCTCAAATTGTTCTTGTAAATTAGTAAGTTGCTGTAAGAGTTTATCTGTGTAACGCTCCTCTAGCTCAACTAATAGTTTATTAATCTTAGTTTGCATTTCAAGAAGTGTGGAAAACGCACTCATGGCAATTTCTAAAATGGAAGAGTCACTCTCTAACGATAACGCATCTTGATCCAAAAAACCAATTTTACAATCCTTACTTTTGCTCACTACCCCTTGATTTGGCTTGAATTGACCAACAATTACACGAAGTAATGTCGATTTTCCTACGCCATTAAGGCCAATTAATCCAATTTTATCATTATTTTTAATGTGCAAAGAGGCATTTTCGAATAAGGACCTGTTACCTAGGTGATATGTAATAGAAGAAATTGTAAGCATAGAAATAATTTTCAACAAAATTAATGAATTTTTATAGAGAGTTAACCTCGTGACAAAAAGATTATGCGAGAATAACTTTTTTGGTACCTTTGAAAAAAACTAAAAATGAATCCGGCAGAACCAAAATTTGTACCTTTCGAGCATGAATTAGCACTGAGACCTGATGAGCTTCCTACCAAAAGTAGAGAGGTTTATCAACGCATGAACAGCCGCAGAACGGTTCGTGAGTTTTCAGATAGGCCCATCCTAAAAGAAGTTATCGAAAATATAATTCTTGCAGCATCGACTGCGCCCTCAGGAGCGAATAAGCAGCCTTGGACATTTTGCCTCATTGGTGACCAAGGCTATAAAAAAGCCATACGACAAGCTGCCGAAAAAGAAGAGTATGAAAATTATCATGGGAGAATGTCCGTAGAGTGGCTTCAGGATCTTGCAAAATTCGAAACGGACTGGAACAAACCATTTTTAGAAATAGCCCCATGGCTCATTGTGGTTTTTAAGCGAGTTTATGAATTAGACCAAACTGACAAAAAATATAATAATTATTATGTAAACGAATCAGTTGGGATTGCCTGTGGTATGCTACTACAAGCCATACATGAATGTGGGTTGGTATCTGTGACCCATACGCCAAGTCCAATGAATTTTTTGAGCAAATTACTAAAACGACCTGATAATGAGCGCCCATTTCTGTTAATCCCAGTCGGGCACCCGGCAGAAGGTGCCAAGGTTCCAAATATTGGTAGAAAAAGTAAGGAAGAGTTAATTTGTTATTATTGAGACTATTTTTTGATAATACGTTATTGCCTAAGTTAATTAATACCTAAATTGCAGATTAGTTGGTAGCAGACTTATGAATATGAAATATTTAAAATATTATTTACTCAGTTTAAGTGTAGTTGTAGTGGACCACATGGTTAAGCTTCTGGTATACTTTAATATGGAGCTTGGCAGTATTGGTGAAATTCCGCTTATAGGCAATTGGTTTAAGTTGCATTATACCCTAAACCCCGGAATGGCATTTGGGTTAGAACTAGGCTGGGTTTATGGCAAATTTTTCTTGACGTTTTTCCGTATTATCGTAATGGGTGTAATTGCCTACTTGCTTTATAATTTAATTAAAAACAAAAAATATGGCGTAGGGCTTTATTGCTGCATTGCGTTGATTTTAGGTGGTGCCGTTGGGAATATTATTGATAGTATATTTTATGGTGCTATATTAAATAACGCGCCTTATAATGCCCCTACGCCATGGTTTCATGGGCAAGTGATCGATATGTTCTATTTAGATATTTGGGAAGGTAAAATCCTTGGCATGCATTTAGCACTATGGCCAATTTTTAATATTGCAGATTCGGCTATCTTTATAGGAGTATGCATACTCATTATATTCCAAAAAAAACTACTGCATAAAACCAAAAAACTTGAACCTGAAGCAAGCCCTACACCTGAAAATATTGATCAAAATTAGCAAAATTCGTTAATTATAATTTTTTATTTAAACGTAATTTGCAAAATTCATTGAATTTTAATCTTTGATAATCTCAATCTCAACTCGCACATTTTTCTTAGCCAATGGACCATCCGACTCATAGAGCATTCGCTTACCACCCCAACCTTTTACTTCCATTCGACTATTTTCTATACCGTTATGAGTTAAGTAGCGCTTGATCGTTGCGGCTCTGAGTTCTGAAAGTTCGGTAGCACTTCCCACAGTTACTCTATTATTATTGGTTACCTTAAAAAAGTTCGAGTCATCATCCTTAAGTTTGATAATTCTTCCAAATGAATTTCCATTTGTATGTCCGTGAATACGCACCTTTAGGCTATCGTTTTCCTTCAACATCTCCAGCAAACTATTGAGTTCATACATTGACTTTGACATCATTACGGATGCATCGTCGAAGAAAAATACATTATACATTACCAGTACGTCCCCTGCTTTATGCCTCCACAACTCAAAATCAACAAAGACAGTGTCATTTTTCATCTTCACGTAACTCTGATTAGTCTCATTAACAGGGTTGCTTACATTAAATGTGTGCTCAACTTTACGATACCCAAATACTTCACAAATTAGCTGCACATTTCCCGATGAATTATCTGGTGTTGGTATTTCTACTACTTTATGTGATTTGACGCGGGTTAATAGTTTTGCTTTTTCAGAATCAACTACGCGAATATGCGCCGGTATTTCTTTAAACTTTTTAGCAGCAACAACATTAAAATATACCCACAGTTTATCACCTGAAGTAATTGACTCTTCAATTGGCTCTGGGTCTTCTACTGGTTCAGGAATATCAGCAACATATTCAGTTTCTTGATCTGCCTTGGCAGTCAGCTCTGGGTCTGTCGCTTCAACCTTATTGAGTGTGAACATCCAGGCTTCGGAAAACTCAGTATTGTTTCTGTAATAATTTCGTTTGCTCCGAGTGTCTTCGATATCGGTCGAAGTGTATGTAAAAACATAAAACATGCTTTTTCGGGGATTATAGGTGTAGCTCGCCTTATAACCTTGATCATCTACATATCCAGCAAACCTACGGGCATTGTCTTCCATCATAAATGAACCAATCACCACATAGTATAGCGTTGGGTTTAATTCTTCCAAATTACTTACACCAGAAAGTTCCGAGCTTGATTTTATACTATTTATTTTACTAAACACCTCTGTATTGAGCAATAAAATGGAAATCATTACGAAAATTACCACCCAAAAAATTTGCTTTATTCCACTCATATTAAAACAGTTTATTCAACCCTTGATTTATTAATATACTGCTAAGCATACTGTATCACTGCATTCTATAGAAGAATTAAAATCAAAATTTTGCCATATGGCATACTAATTAAAAGTTTAATGATACTTTTTTAGATCCTCTATAAAGTAGAATGCTTAATCAAGATAACGATCCGTTGGTTAAATGAAAAAATGATAGAATGAGCGCGTGTAATTATTTTCGGTAATTCTAAATTTATTATCTGTGAAGCTGTAAATAACTAAATAATTTAGTACGTAGAGTTATTTCTGATGTATACTTTCGGACAAACAGCAACAACCTAGACGATCGAATTTAAAAACTTAGTCACAAGTTTCTCTGCCTGCTGAAGTGTCTCCTCCAATGTTTCATTGATTAACGTAACATCAAACTGACTTTCAAAATTCATTTCAAACTGAGCTTTAAATAGACGCTGAGAAATACTGGCCATGGAGTCTGTTTTTCGATCAAATAACCTCTTCTCAAGCTCCTGTAAAGAAGGTACTTTTACAAAAATGGCCAAGGCGCGCGCTCCAAAGTATTTTTTTAAATTAATGCCACCTTTTACATCCACATCGAAGATAACATGCCTGCCGTTTGCCCATATTTTATCAATTTCAGACTTCAATGTCCCATAAAAATTGCCTTCATATACCTCTTGCCACTCAATAAACTCTTCGTTATCAATTTTCTCTTTAAATTGAGCCGGGCTCAAAAAATAATAATCTTTGCCGTTTATTTCCTTTCGCCCACGTCTATCTCTTGTACATGCCGAGATAGAAAATTCAAGTGCGGGAATTTGTTTAGCTAAATACTTGACAATAGTGGTTTTACCAGACCCCGATGGTGCTGAAAAAATAATTGCTTTACCTTGATTCATTGGGCGGTCTCCCTAATTTTGTGTCGAATTGCTTGAATTACATGTTCAGGTAAACGATTATTCGCCATACTTGTTTTGAGTTGGTGTCTCAACGCAATTTCTGTTTGATAATTCTGCAGGCATTTGGGGCAGCTATTTAGTGCCACTTGTATCAATTTGTTTTGATCTTCAGTAGCCTCATTGTCTAACATTAACTCGATAAGCCTTTCACTACCAGGCGGTTCATTACACAAGCATTTTTTATGAATTTTGTCCTTTTCCATATATTATTTGGTCCATTTTATATCTAACAATCACTAATCATAGCCTAAGGATTTAGCATACTCTTTGAGCTTTTCTTTAAGTAAATGTCTTGCTCGGTGCAGTCGTGACCGCACTGTTCCTATCGGAATCTCTAAAATTTTGGCAATCTCTTCATAAGAAAACCCCTCCACATCACATAGCATGATCACCATCTTGTAATCAAAACCCAATGAGTTCAACGCTATTGACACCTCATCACCCACTAACTTATTGATGATTTCAGCACTTAAATTTCCTGTCAGTTGAGCGGCATCACCAGCATTATAATAATTTTCTATGTCAGAATAATCAACCCGCTTGGGCTGCTTACTTTTTTTACGGTAAACATTTATAAAATTATTCTTTAATATACGAAACAACCAAGCGCGTGCATTAGTTCCATCTTCATAAGAATTTATAAATCGATATGCCTTAAGATAAGTATCTTGTAATAAATCCTTAGCGTCATCTTCATTTAAAGTTAAGTGGAAAGCAAAGTTATATAATGTTTGGATATGTGGTAAAAAGGCTTGATCAAAAATGGCTGCTTTTTCGCTTTCTGAGTATTTTTTTTTCATTTGTTCATTTATCCCATGAAACTTTGATGATTTGGAGCGCTAACCCTTCCTTCTGACATCAAATTTAAGAATTATTACATTATGAAACGAAAAATAAATGAATTTTGCAAATTTCATTCAAAAATTACTCATCCTGATCAACATATGACTGCAAATAACTAAATGTTTGAGTTAATTGACCGTCTTTAGTAATGGTAGCATCCTTCAAAATTCGTTCTTTATCTATATTTTCTATTTTTGGAAAAACATGGTTCATCAGTTCTTTTCCAAAATCAACAGAGGCGTCTCTTGGTAGTTCGCATGGTAAATTATCAACAGCCATCACGCTTATATACTCTGAGGACAATGGATGAGTAACAACATCTTTAGCCGGATCATAGTCATAAATGGGGTCTTCGATCGTGCTTGGTTGCTTGGTTGATGGTATTGACCCTTCTATATCACAGGTAATATCAGCTATTACATTTATTTTAAATTGCTGCTCCAGCATATCTTCCCGTGTAAATAAAACCGGAGCCTTAGGGTCCCAATAAGCTGAAGCGATTAATATATCAGACACTTTCGTGAATTTTTTGAAATCAGAAGCATAGCCGCTTGGGTCATCATAAAATTCTTTTAAAACAAATGGACTTCCATCCCTCTTTAAGTGATAGTCCTTGCTGTTGAGCTGCACAAATACAGGGTAGTCAAACTGATCATGCAAATATTCGTTTATGCTAACTTGCTTTATGCCCATGCCATTAAGCACCTCCATGGCACCTTTTGCAACTCTTCCGCCACCTGTAATTACAATTTTAATCGGAGGAAGCTCCACTTTAGCGTATTCTGTTTTCATATCACTAAGGTCAAAGCAGTCCTTGGCACGCCTTAATTCAAACAATTTATGCTTGCGCCCATAAGTTAATATGCCATTATATGCTCCTACGATACCGGCATATCTTCCAAAGGCCACCACTCGCTTTTTATTTTCATTTACCAGGCACTCATAATCTAGCAAGCGAATATTTTTTTCTAAAATAGCCTTTAATAATCCTCGGTTATACGCTTGCATTTTTATGGTATGCGAAAAAAAGAAATACGTTTTACCTGCAATCAGTTCATCTATTGGGACTTCTTTCACACCCATTAAGACGTCACATTGATCCATATTTTCACTTACTTGGATGCCTAGATTGCTATATTCTTCGTCTTTATAACACCTGACCAAGCTTGGTTGAGCAATCACCTCTAGCTGTGGCAGCTGCTCCTGTAATGATTTTGCTTGCTCTGGTGATAATACCACTCGCCTATCAATGGGTGTTTTGCCCTCTCTAATTAATCCAATCTTTACACGTTTACCCATAATACCGTTAATTTTTAGTGAAAATTTTGAATGACAAAAATAATAGGAAAAATAATATTCTAGGGTCCATTACTAAAAATTTATCATAAACCTGTAGATTTGTATTCCATAATTAGTTTAACATGGTTAAAGAGATCTGGCTATTATTGCTTAAAGAGTGGAAAGAAGAATGGAATAAACGATATGCAATGAATGGTATACTATTATATACTGGTTCGGTATCTTTTATTTGTTATTTGAGCTTTCAGCTACGCAGTGGTGCCTTACAGCCCGTTACATGGAATGTATTATTTTGGATTATTGTATTGTTTAGTATTTTAAATGCCGCGCATAAATCCTTTATTGGCCAAACGGATGGTCACCAATTATATTTACATACGCTTGTTTCTGCAGAGAGCATCATCCTTTCTAAAATGATTTATAATGGGCTTTTATCAATTATTATTGCACTAGTTACTTTTCTGAGTTATGCACTGGTAATGGGAAGTGATGTAAAAAACATGAGTTTGTATTTTTTTGGAGTAATTTTAGGTAGCCTCAGCATGGGTAGTGCACTTACATTAGTAAGTAGTATTGCAGCACGGGCCCAAAACGCACATGTTTTAATGAGCATTTTAGGCTTTCCGATATTGCTGCCCATTTTACTTTTGGTCATAAAAATATCAAAATTTGGGCTAGATGGACTGGCATGGGAATTTGGAAGCCCGTATATTTGGATGTTATTAGCTGTTACGATGATTATAAACACAACTGCAGTAGTATTATTTCCGTATATTTGGAAGAGCTAACATGAAAAAAATTAAAGGCAAAGGTTGGAAGTTGCTTTGCATCATTCTGCTAATTTATACCATATTGGGGGGCTTATTATTCGATGTACCTCGCTTGCCCATATTAAATGAAACGATACGCGCACTCCATTTTCATGTAACGATGTGGTTTGGCATGATCATATTATTGGGAGCATCCATGTATCACTCTGTTAGATACCTGCGTTCAGGAGCGCTTAAGTATGATATGCATGCGAGCGCATTGGCTCAAAGCGGCCTATTATTTGGCATTTTAGGTGTAGTGACGGGTATGTTTTGGGCTAAATATACTTGGGGGGAGCCCTGGAGTAGTGACCCAAAGCAAAATGCAGCGGCTGTGGGCATCATAATGTATTTGGCTTATTTTATATTGCGCAGCGCTTTAGAAGACCCTCAGCAAAAAGCCAGAATTGGCGCAGCATACAATATTTTCGCTTATTTTTGTTTGATCCCGCTTTTGTTTGTATTGCCGCGTTTAACAGACTCATTACACCCTGGGAATGGGGGCAATCCTGGATTTAATGCCTATGACCTTGATGGTAATTTAAGAGTTGTATTTTACCCAGCCATCATTGGTTGGACGCTTTTGGGGTATTGGATAGCGACTATATCATCAAGAATACGTAAATTGGCGGTCCCAAATGATCATTGATAAATAAAATTATGAAGAATATTCTGCTGATATTGGTTTTATTAATTGTTGTGTCTGTATATGCAGATAAAAAGCCAATTACGGAGCGTGACTATACCAATACCAATATTGAAATGGCCGATCAGCTGAGGGCTGAGGGCAAAATTTATGTGTTAGTAGCTATCATTTTAGTGATTTTTGTTGGTGTAATTGGTTATTTAGTTTTTCTAGACAAAAAATTGACAAAAGTAGAGCAATCTAGGCAGCAGCAACTAGAATTTGATAAACAATTAAAATAAAACACCTAATTTGTAAAATTATGGCCTTAAATAAAGTAATTGTTGGAGATATAGAGTGTGGTAACGATCAACTTTTTCTGATATCAGGACCATGCGTAATTGAAGACGAAAAAACCATGATGGATACTGCAGAAAGGCTTGCTCAAGTGCGCGATAAGCTCAAAATTCCCATCATTTATAAGTCTTCATTTCAAAAAGATAATCGAAGTGATAGCGATTACTACATGGGGCCTGGCTTGGAAAAAGGGCTTGATTTATTAGCCAAAATTAAGTCCCAGTTCAACTTTCCGATTGTATCTGATGTGCATTACCCAGACCAAGTTATACCAGCTAGTGAAGTACTTGACGTGATTCAAATTCCAGCCTATTTGTGTATGCAAACCACATTAGTTGTAGAAGCTGCCCGTACGGGCAAAGTTGTGAATTTAAAGCATGGACAGTTTCTAGCTCCCGAAAATATGGCCAAACCCATTAAAAAGATCGAAAAGCAAGAAAATAAAAATATTATACTAACAGAAAGGGGCTATACTTTTGGGTATAATGATTTGGTGGTAGACCCTAGGAGTTTCCATCATTTTCAGGAAATGAATTACCCTGTCGTATTTGATATCACACACTCGATCAGGAAGTATGGCATCCCAAGTGCTGACCCAAAGGGTGGTGCTCGTGAGTTTCTGCCCATTTTAGCAAGAGCTGGCGTTGCTGCTGGAGTAGATGGTGTATTTATCGAGACACATCCTGAGCCCGCCAGGGCATTATGTGATGCAGCCAGCCAACTTTGTGTATATGATTTGGAAGAATTTTTAAAACCATTGATAGAATTTCATAACTTAGCAACGAAATACCGAAATAGACCAGTAATCGCTTAAACAAGAAAAAGACAAAGACATGGAACTATATTTAGATTCAGCAGATATTAATGAAATCAAAGAGGCCTTCAATCTAGGGTATATCGCAGGGCTCACTACCACACCGACATTTATGCATCGGCATGGTATTACAGATATCGACAGTACATTGTTAGAGCTCGCCAAAATTGTGCCTGTACTTCAAGTAGAAGCGCTAGGTAATACCGCAGCTGAAATTCTTTCAGAAGTAGAGCGCCAGACCGAAATGGGATTAGATAAATCAAAAACGGTTTATAAAATCCCCATTTCACTAGAAGGAACTAAAGCCTGTAAAATGTTGGTAGACAAAGGGTATATGGTTAATATTCATTTGGTTTACACTTTACAGCAAGCTTATATGGCCATGTCAGCAGGAGCTACTTATGTTTGCCCTTTAGTAGGGAGGCTTCAAGATCAAGGGCACGATGCGCTTGGCCTGGTAGAAGAATGTGTTGATGCCGTAAATTATTATGATTATAATACTAAAATTATGTTCTCATCTGTTCGTTATGTGGAACATATAAAAAATGCCATAAATATTGGTGTACACACATGTACGATCCCATGGAAAGTAATGAAACAGCTTACAGATAACCACTTTACAAAAATTGGTACGGAGCAGTTCGAAGAGCACACCAAGCTTATGACGACAAAAGTACGTGATGTCATTGGTAAACAAAATCCAATCATAGGCACTGATAAAACTATACTGGATGCACTTGTAAAAATGACTGAGGCGGGATTCGGAGCAGTAACAATAGTGGATCAAGCTGAAAACGTAAAGGGTATATTTACAGATGGGGATTTAAGAAGGGCATTAGAGTCAGAGGGCCAAGCTGTATTGCAAAAAAGCCTAGGTACTTTAGCGCTAAATATGCCTGCCAGCATCACCAGTGACGCCTTGCTATACGAAGCATCGAATGTATTTAAAGAAAGAAAGGTGGATACACTCGTAGTGATGGATAATGGAAAAGCAAAAGGCATGCTAGACGTTCAAGACCTTGTCTAGATAAAAATATTCATTTGTACTGTTTTTTTTAGACCGTCCTAAATTTTTTGGGGCGGTTTTTTATTATATGATTTTGCTCTACTTGGAATAGACCATTTTACATAAACTTTTTATCAAAACTCGGTTTTAGCCTTCATTTTTAAACAAATTTTGCAAATTTCATTGAATATTTTCCAAAAACACTAACTATTCATCAAATTTAATAGCATAATCACCATGAGCGGCATGGTAATTGCTGATACCCAAAAGAGCTTCGTTACCTTCTCATGAGCACGAATGAGTTTTTTAAGATCTGGGTCTTTGGTATTCATCGTGATCGGGAGTGGAGTACGTATGTATTGTCTATTTGCTGACCTACTCCAGGTACATGTTAATGCACGATGTTGTCTGTTGGAAGGGCGCTTCTTACGTACTTCATCCGTATAGACATGATACTTTATATTGGCGATTATCAGCAGTACAAATAGGTATATAAAAGTACCAAATATGAGTATGCCAAAAAATATGTTAATTGTTTGATCTGTCATCATGGCAATAAAATTTAAAAATTAAGCTTCTATTAAATTAATGTACATTTTACTTGCCGGTGTTAAAGTAATATGTATTTTTTATTGAATAAGTAAACTACAATTTTGTAACTTCACGTTTGATCAATAATTGAATGAGTTTTATGAAATTTAGGTTAGAACATGATACGATGGGCGAAGTAAAAGTGCCCCATAATAAATATTGGGGTGCACAAACCGAACGCTCCCGTCAAAACTTTAAAATTGGGTCAGATCAAATGCCCATAGAGGTCATCCATGCTTTTGCAATACTTAAAAAAGCTGCCGCATTGGTAAATGCTAATGCGGGTGTATTAGCTGGTGAAAAGGCAGAGGTCATCGCACAGGTATGTGACGAGATTTGTGCCAGCAAGTTGGATGATCAGTTTCCCTTAGTGGTTTGGCAAACTGGCTCAGGCACACAGTCTAATATGAACGTAAATGAAGTAATAGCCAATAGAGCACATGTTATATTAGGTGGCGCACTTACTGACACCACCAAAAAACTTCACCCCAATGACGATGTGAACAAATCACAATCGTCTAACGATACCTTCCCGACCGCCATGCACATTGCGGCGTATAAAAAAATTGTGGAGGATACCATCCCCAAGATTAAAGCGTTACGAGACACTTTACATGCTAAAGCACTTAAGTTCAAAGATATAGTAAAAATTGGCCGTACACATTTTATGGATGCTACACCACTTACACTGGGCCATGAGTTTTCAGGGTACGTATCTCAATTGGATCATGGCTTAGCAGCACTTAGAAATACACTATCTCATTTATCTGAATTAGCTTTGGGTGGTACAGCAGTAGGTACCGGCCTAAATGCGCCAGCTGGCTATGCAGAGGCAGTTGCTCAGAAAATCGCTGACCTAACAAAACTACCATTTATCACGGCGCCAAATAAATTTGAAGCACTTGCCGCACACGATGCTATCGTTGAAACTTCTGGTGCCTTAAAACAACTGGCCGTAAGCCTTATGAAGATTGGAAATGACATCAGAATGCTGGCTTCAGGCCCTAGATGTGGTATTGGTGAAATTCTAATTCCTGCTAATGAGCCTGGGTCGTCGATCATGCCAGGCAAGGTAAACCCAACTCAATGTGAGGCTTTGACTATGGTATGCGCACAGGTAATAGGGCAGGATATGGCAGTAAGTGTTGGAGGCATGAACGGACACTTTGAGCTAAATGTGTTTAAACCCATGATGATATTTAACCTACTTAAATCAGCAACTATACTAGGTGATGCCTGTGCATCATTTAATATTAATTGTGCTGTTGGAATTGAGGCAAATCACGCCATGATTAAAAATAATTTGAATCAGTCGCTAATGCTGGTAACGGCCTTGAATCCACACATTGGCTACGAAAACGCAGCTAAAATTGCAAAAAAAGCTTATGAAGAGGGAACCACACTAAGAGAGGCTGCCACTTCACTCAAACTACTTACCAATGAGGACTTTGACAAATGGGTTGTACCCGAAAAAATGATTGGTAACATTAAAATGGACGAAGCGGAAATTTGACATCTATAAATATTTTGCTACTTTAGCATAACAAACGTACTTTAATAAGAAAATATGAAAATCTTTTATTATTTAGGGATTGCTCTACTAGCAATATTAACTTTAGGATCGGCTCAAGCACAGCTTTCGAAGCAGGAAGTAAAGGAGTGGAAAAAGAAAAAGAAAAGCATGTCTCCTGAAGAGTTAAAAAACTTGATGGAAGAAAATACTTCCCTAAAAGAACAAGTAAGCAGCATGGGTAGCCAAGTTTCTAGCCTGCAAGCAAGAATTAGCGATAAGGACAATGAAATTTCGGAACTGCAATCTGACCTTGACAATGTTCAACAGCAGTTATCAGAGGCTAAAAAGGCAGCTCAAGCAGCTCCACCTCCAAGTGAAAACGTAGAAGCAAGTAGTGGAAGCACACGCTTGGTTAAAGGCGTAGTATTTAAGGTGCAAATTGGTGCATTTAAGAATAAGGACTTATCAAAATATTTTGATAAGAGTGATAATTTTGGTGGAGAAAGTAACGATGATGGTGCTCAGCGCATTACTTTGGGTAGTTTTATGGATTATTGGGAGGCCGATACTTTCAAAAAATACCTGCGGGAGATGGGTGTAAAAGATGCTTGGATCGTTAGCTATAAAGATGGTACAAGGGTTCCTCTTAAAGACGTATTAGAAGGCGTAATCTAATAAGATAACAACACTATTATGTGAGCATGGGGGCATTCGCCCCCATTTTTTTGATTAAATTTAGCAAAACACATTGAAAATTGAGTGCCATACTCAATCTATGAACGAACTGTTATGATTTCCTTAATATCCTGAATAATCTTATTGGCTAGGTGGTCGGCAGTAGCTAGTGAGTCCGCTTCAGCATAAATTCGAATAATAGGCTCGGTGTTTGATTTACGTAAATGCACCCATTCTCCCTCAAAAATAATTTTGACCCCATCAGTCGTATTTATTTCTTGCTTTTTGTACTTCTCTTTTATTTCGTTTAGAATATGGTCTACATTTATCCCTTCCTCCAGCTCAATTTTATTTTTAGATATATGATATGTCGGAAATTGACTTCTTAAAGCAGATACAGACTTGCCCGTTTTTGCAAGTTGTGTAAGAAACAACGCAATACCAACTAATGCATCCCTTCCATAGTGCAACTCTGGATAAATGATGCCGCCATTACCTTCTCCCCCAATCACAGCATTTTGCTCTTTCATCATTTTCACTACGTTTACTTCACCTACTGCTGAAGCAAAATATTCTCCTCCACGCTTAATCGTTACATCTTTAAGTGCTTGTGTAGAAGACAAATTAGATACCGTATTACCAGGCTTGTGTTGCAGCACATAGTCAGCAATTGCCACCAAACTATATTCCTCTCCAAATAATGACCCATTTTCACACACCAATGCGAGCCTGTCAACATCTGGGTCTACTACAATACCCAAATCAAATTTACCCTTCTCCATTTTATGGCAAATATCTTGCAAGTGCTCAGGTAGGGGCTCTGGGTTATGCGGAAAAACACCTGATGCCTCCCCATATACGCTTTCAAAGCTTTTTACACCCAGTGCTCTTAACAGTTTGGGGATTACAAGCTCACCGCTCGAGCAAACGGCATCAAACACAATATTAAAATTAGCCTTAGAAATAGCTTGAGCGTCTACCAAGGGCAATTGTAAAATTTTCTGAATATGTTCATCAATAAAATCTGATGAAGCATAGGTTCCAATTTGCTTAATAGGTGCATAATCAAAATCTTCGCTTTCACAAAGCTCTAGTATAGTCTCTCCTTGCTCTGCACTAATAAATTCACCCTTATTATTTAGAAGCTTTAAAGCATTCCATTGTGCAGGATTATGACTAGCCGTAATGATAATACCGCCATCAGCATCTAATTCAGGCACAGCCATTTCAACAGTAGGTGTCGTCGAAAGGCCTAAATCTACTACATCGGCTCCAGCACCCATAAGTGTTCCGCTTACAAGTTTTGTCACCATATCTCCAGAGAGGCGCGCATCTCTACCGATGACGATCTTTAGCTTTTTGTCTGATTGTTTCAGCAGCCTAACATAGGCCGTACAAAACTTAACCATATCTTTTGGGGTAAGCCCTTCACCAGAATGTCCACCTATCGTTCCGCGTATTCCTGAAATAGATTTTATTAATGCCACAACTATTAAATTTGATACAAAGATAGAACTTATCCAGGCAAATTTTTATTAAATTGTACTAATTTTTAATTTGAAAGCGTCCATTAGTTATTTGTGTAGTTATTAAAATTGTACTTTTTAAAGATTTATATCTTTTTTTTGTGCAAAAAATTTGTAGATTGGTTAGTTTCTTTGCATTTATCCAAGAAATTTTATCAATAAAATCCAATTGTTATTTTTTGCCCATAAATATACTAATAATAAAATGGGCCCAGTAGGGCTCGAACGACCCTCTGATTATGAGTTAAATATTTGTTTATCTGCTTGCCAAAAATAAAATATTTTATTATATTTGATTTACTGACTCCTATTTTTTACTTAGTGTGATTTGCAAAATTTTAATGTTAGTAAAACGTTCTTTTTAAGATCTAAGTACTTTCTAATTTATCATTTTTAACACATACTGAATAAAACAAGTTGAATTCATAAATGTCTATGTATTCTGATGTCAGTCAACATAACCTAGAGCTAGCAGAATATTTTATATTATGCTAATAGATGAGAGACAATTAAAAAAAGCCTCCGGAGTAATTTCTTCTCCAATTATATATAATAAGGAATATCAACTTAATATGCCGCAGATGCTTTTTGGCGGTCTATCTGAGAACTGGATATCAAAAGAGTGGGGTGACATACACTGGAATATGATCATGGAAGGCCTTGGAACAGCTTCTGACCAACTAACAGACAGCTTAGGTGAACGTCTTTACGCCAGTTTTGTGCGTATTTGCTGGCAAAGCGAAAACGCCTTATTTGCTTTTAAGGAGAACGAACGTTTTTCTATTCAGAGCGAACTCTCGCGTTATGGTGGGAAAATGTTTTTTAGTGATGCTGTGCTACAAACCCATGATAAAAAAATTGTGGCCTCTTTGATGAGCGTATTTTCTTCCCGTAATGAAGGGGACAACACGAATTTGCAAAAAGGGGAGCCTGCTACAGGCAAAACCACCAATATTAAAAACCATGATAAACTCCCCTCATTTGCTAAAACATACTTGGAGGCCAAAAGCACTTGGCATACTTCAGACAATAACACAGTTACACATGACCTAGGAGAATATGCTTTTCCTGTAGTTTCAGAAAACATCTATCAATGTGACTATACCATTGACCCTTATGATGATGTAAACGGGGTTGGTTTGCTCTATTTTGCTTCCTACCCCAAGATCAACGACAAATGTGAAAGGTTGTATTTCCAAGAGCAGGTACAAAGAGAAAAAGGTTGGAAAGACTGGGCCGAACAGGGCAGCACCTTGGCACGTGATGTATTTTTTTTTGGGAATGCCAACCCCGGTGACCTATTAAGTTACCGACTGGATAGTTGTAAGTTCCTCGAAGATAAAAAAGTGCTGCTCTCATCCTCATTGTATCGCAAAAAAGATGGGTTCCTGATCGCACGAATATTTACGATTAAGGAACTTAAAGAGGTAAGAGAAGGTAGAAAAAAAGTTACAAAGAGTAGGTCAAGCCATAACAAAAATCAAAAGGGAGCAACTACCCTGCTAAATAAGACAGAACTCAGTAAAGCCATCATTGATTTCTTTTCGTCTATGTTGGAAATAGAGCATTTGGATGAACAAACTAACCTGAAACCTTATCACATTGAGTCGATCGTATATTTGGAACTATCTGAATACCTGTCTGCAAAACATGGCATATTAAGTAACCCCAGTCGTTTCTATGGCCTTAACACAGTCAGCGCGATCAGCGCGTATTTACTTAGTCAAAATATTGATAATAAGGACGATAACCATCTATTTGATCAAAAAAATGTAACAGAGGAAAGACAAGAAAAACTGCCTTCTCAAAAGAACGTTAGCAGATCAAAGGAAGAATATACTAGCGATGATATAGCGATCATAGGATACAGGTTTCGCCTACCAGGAGCTGTGAGCAAACAAGCCTTATGGAAGCTGTTAAAAGAAAAAAAATCAGCGATTTCAGATACTCCTTCAAAGAGATGGAACTGGCCTGATTGGGTTGATCCCGGTACTACACATCAGGGTATTAATAAAGGCGGGTATATCGAAGACATAGATAAGTTTGATGCTTCATTTTTTAGACTATCACCTGGGGAAGTGAAATTATTGGATCCTCAGCAGCGACTACTGCTTGAGCTTAACTGGGAGCTACTGGAGTCTTCAGGCTATAAAGCCTCAACCTTAAAAGAAAGTAATACAGGAGTATTTATAGGAGCTAGTGGTAACGATTACGAGCTTTTGCTGTATGAATATCAAAGCTGGCATACTTTAACAGGAGTAGGAACATCTAATGCCCTTCTTGCCAACAGGCTTTCTTATTTTTATGATTTTGAAGGCCCCAGTCTCCAGATTGATACGGCTTGTTCTTCATCTCTGGTAGCACTGCATGAAGCTGTTAAATCGCTCCAATTAAAAGAATGTGACAGTGCTATTGTTGGTGGTGTTCATTTGATGTGCCACCCATCGAAGAGTTTAGCCTATTACCAGTCAGGCATGCTGAGCGCCGATGGGAAGTGTCATACTTTTGATGAAAAAGCCAATGGCTATGTTCGAGGCGAAGGAGCTGTTATGATGTTACTTAAACCCTTATCACAAGCGATCAAAGATCAGGATAATATTAAAGGTGTTATCAAAGGTACAGCGATCAACCATGGGGGGCAATCCGGAGGAATAACGGTTCCCAATCCAAAAAAACAACAGAAACTATTAGAAGAAGTTTACCATAAAGCGAAGATAGATGTACGTACCATAAGTTATATAGAGGCACATGGCACAGGTACATCATTGGGCGATCCTATCGAAGTAGCAGGGCTAACAGACGCTTTTCATAATTTAAGCCAAAATTTTGAAAATCTAGGTGGTCAAACCAAAAGTTTAAATGCCAAACCAAAAGAAAAACCCTGGTGCGGTTTGGGCTCCATAAAGACCAATATAGGTCATTTGGAGGCAGCAGCAGGAATGGCAGGTATGATCAAGGTACTTTTATCTATGGAGCAAGCCTATCTACCATCCAGCATCAACTTTGAAGCACTCAACCCCAAAATAGAGCTTGGAGATAGTGCATTTTATATTGAGGCTAAAGGGAAGAAATGGCAAGCAAGTGAAGATGCCCCCCTTCGAGCAGGCATAAGTAGCTTTGGCATAGGCGGGACCAATGCACACGTCATTTTGGAAAGCTATAATGCACCACGTGTACCTGTCCCATCAACGCCAAAAGCAATCCTTTTACCTTTATCAGCTAAAAATGAAGTTAGTTTAAAAGCTTATGTAAGCTCACTTATAAGTTATCTTAAAACAAAAAAGGAAGTTAACCTTTCTTCCTTAGCTTATACATTTCAGGAAGGTCGGGAAGAAATGGAATCAAGGCTAGTTGTTATTGCCAAAGACAGGGCTGAATTACAAACGGCACTAATGGATTATATAAGTGGGAAAAGTGCTGCTTCATCTCTTATTACAAATAGCCAAGAAGAGATGCGCAAAACGATACAATTACTTTCCGGCCAGCATGATATTCCAGCCAGCCTCAAAGCTTGGATAAGCGAAGGCAAATTACACGAAATAGGTCGGCTATGGGTGAGCGGTGTAGTTATTGACTGGAAGCTGTTTTACTCTAAGGTTCCTCCTTTCAAATTAGATGATGTACCTGTTTATCCTTTTCAAAAGAAGCAATACTGGTTTACTGATGCAGTTTCAAAAACCCCTTTGAATCAAGAATTTCCTGTAAAAAAAGTGGCAATTAAGAAAAAAGTGCTGCAGCTGTTCTCAGAAATCATGCAATTACCTGAAAAAGATTTAGATAATGAGGCTTTCTTTATGGACTTTGAGGTTACATCACTTCATATGATCCAGCTGACAGTCCAGCTCAACGAGCTTTATTCACTTAATCTTAAACCCATAGATTTACATAGCTGTTTGAATATCAAGGAGTTGATCGAATATCTTTTTCCATTGATACAAAAAGTATCCGGCGAAAATGGTTTTGAAGGACCGCAGGAAAAAATTGTTGCTCGGCATAAACCTAATTCATCTATAGAGGAAGGTTATGCCATCATAGGGGTCAATATGCTGCTACCTGGGGCCGAAACATTAGAGGAGTATTGGGAACTTTTGCTTAGGAAGGAATTCACGGCAAGTGATTACCCCTTGGATCGTTGGGATCGTTTGCCTGAAGAACTAAGAGCAGGATTAACCCCTTCGGACTTCAAGGGAAATTATTTAGATAATATATTGGGTTTTGATCATCGTTTTTTCAAGCTATCTGCCCGTGAGTCTATGCTAATGGACCCGCAGCAGCGTCTTTTGATTCAAAGTGTTTGGCGGGCCATAGAAAATGCAGGTTATAGAAAGGATGAATTTTCAAAGAAACATACTTCCCTATACTTATCTATTAATGCGCAAGATTATGCCCATGTGGTCAAATACGATGAACATGTAGACGAGTTCAGTGGCAATGGTGTGAGCCGTTATATTGCAGCGAACCGTATATCACATTTTTTTGATTTAAAGGGGCGAAGTGAACCGATTGATACAGCCTGTTCAAGTTTCTTTGTAGGCCTAGACCGTGCAATAGCAGACATGAGGCAAGGGTTAAGTGAGCAGGCAATTGTGGCGGGTGTACAAGTTAACCTGTTGCCTTTTGAGTTTGAGCATCTGCAAGAGCAGGGCTTGTTAAGTGAAGGGGGACGCACCTTACCTTTTGATGCTAAAGCAGATGGTTTTATTCGGGGGGAAGGATTAGGAACGATGATTTTAAAGCCTTTATCAAAAGCGATAGCAGATAAGGATCATATTTATGCTGTTGTCAAAGGCGTAGGTGTATGGCATGGGGGGCGCTCAGTAGGTATGACCACACCCAATGCAGGGGCTCATGAAGAGGCGATGTCACAAGCTATAACTAACAGCGGTATCAATATCAATGAACTATCTTATATAGAGGCGCATGGAACTGGTATGAGCCTGGGTGATGCAAGTGAACTAAAGGCCTTTTCTACTGCATTAGGAAAACTGAGTCGTGATATAAAAAAGCCGTGCCTAGTAAGTGCTGTTAAATCTACGATAGGTCATTTAGAGGCGGCTTCGGGAGTAGCTGTGATGCTGAAGGCAATTTTATCACTTCGTCATGGTAAGCTACCAGGAATTGGAGGGTTTGAGAAGCTGCATCCTGATATTCTTGCAGGTCAGTTTAAACTATCAACTGAAACAACAAACCTTCCAACAGCAACTGGTAAGAGATGTGCAGGTCTTCATTCTTATGGGTTAGGTGGTGTATCTTCTTTCGTGGTGATGGAAGAGCATATCGCTGAAAGATCTTCTACGGAAGAAAAGGTTGATAATAATCCTGAGCTTTTTGTGCTTTCGGCCCAATCGCAAAAAGTATTAGAGCTATATCTTGAGAAGATAGGGGAATTTCTTGAAAATACACTAAAAGAAGAAACCGTTCCATTTAGCTTTAGCCAACTTATTGGCATCTACCAATGCCACCGGGTGGCTATGAAGTATCGGTTAGCGATAATTGCTGAGAGCTTCAAAGACTTACTTTCAAAAATAAGAGCAATTAAGCACGGGAATTCGTTCTCAGGGATTTATTTCACCTCGGCAGATGACAATAATAAAACCTTTACAGGAGATGAACTTAGGAAGTTTATTGAAGAAGAAAACTGGGAATCAGTGGCCCAAGCATGGGTACGTGGTGCCCATGTACTCTGGCAGAAAAGGAACATGAAACGTTATCCCTTTCCTGAGTATCCCTTCGATACAAGCCGGGCGTTTTGGATCTCGCAAAGTAGAAATACCATACAAGAAATGGAAAATTCAGAAACTATAAAGGTAGAAGATAACAGCTACCTGATGTTAGTTGATGATTGAACAAATATTCAACAATAAAATGATTTGTTATGCAAAAAGAAAGTATTATAGAATGCTTTAAAGAACTGCTGGCAGAGGCTATGATGTTAGGCAGTTTATCAGCTGATATCAACTATCGTGGTACCATAGAAGCTACTGAGAGTAAAGCAATGAGAGAGAGTATGAAAAAACTTTCAGTCAAGATACAGCAATTTATTGCGACCGCCAGGCTGGAGGATATAAATGTACCCGATGTATTACCGCTGCAAGATGAAATTGAAGCCCTAACAAACAATTAATATAAAAGATGATGCATACAAAAAAAGAGATAAAAGATTACCTGGGCACTTTAATAAGTGAAGCCATGTACATGGAGGAGGGGGAGCTACAAGAAGATGAACTTTTCTCAGACTTTGGCCTTGAGTCTACTACCCTTGTTAAAATACTGGTGAAGGTATCAGAAAAGTATTCGTGCACCCTTACAGTAAATGAACTGTTGTCTCATCAGACTTTACAGGAAGCCTCAGACTTTATCTATGATAAAATAAATAAGATACACTCATGACAAAGACAAGATTCTATAACTCAGTAAATTTGCCTGAAAGGAGTAGGCGGCTTTATGAACGTGCATTTTTCTTACGTAACTTGTTTCAGAGGCCTGATTTGTTCGAAGTAGAGCTGAAAAAAGAAGAGACTAAACTCATAAGCATGTTGCCTGTTCTTGAAAACCAGGAACAAGCTATCGAATGCCATGAGGCAGAGGAGCTTAGCTTAGGAGACTTGAAGCGTATGTATAATGAAGACATTCGTCCCATTGTGCTAAAAGGATATGCAAAAGATAATGATTGTGTAAGGCTTTGGAGTCCTGCTTTTTTCAAAGAAAATTATGGAGCCTTTAAGATTTTCTTTACTTCGACTGACAAGATCATTAATGATGAGGGTACTGATTTATGTGACTTCATAGACCAAGTGCTTTCAGGCAACAAGAACCGTGCCTATATTGAAAATATGTCAGATATCTTCAATGAATATCCGGAATTGCACAATCATTTGGGCTTGGACAAGGTAGCAAATTATATGGAGGGTTATGCGTCCTACCACCGGATAGCGCAGTTATTTTTTGGAGGGCTGGGTACCGGTGCAGTGTTTCATTGTGCCAATGAGTTGAACTGTTTTTTGAACATCTACGGGAGAAAGAAATGGACCTTTGTCCATCCTTCTTATTCTATTGCTATGGACACGACCTTAATGAACAAGGGCTACTTTGTGGGTTCATTTGTAAAACATCGCTCTCCTAAGGGCTACATAGAAGCACATACCCCTCTATACAACCGTGTTCCTAAGCTATCTATTGTACTGGAGCCAGGAGATATGTTACTTAATCCTCCTTGGTGGTGGCATGCGATAGATAACTTGACACCAGCTACCATAGCGGTAGCTACACGTTGGCAGATAGAAAATGAGTATATCCGACAAAACCCCAACTATGATTTGGTACAATCAATGCGAGCTGAGCGGTTAAGCAGCTTTGGTCATGCTGTTCCTGAAAAGGGAGTAGTGATTTCGGACAAAGATTTACGAAAAAACTATGTAAGTTATGAAAAAATGGGCTGGAAAGACAAGTAGTAGTGAATGTGCGATCATTGGCCTTTCGGTAAAGATATCCTCTTGTAGCTCATATCACGATTTTTGGAAAAAGCTCTTGAATGAAGAAAGCTTGATCGAAGAGATGAGTGAAGAGCGCTGGGAGCTTCACAATGAAAGTGCAACGATACCCTGGGGAGAAAGAAAGCAGATTAAGGGTATGTTTCTTGATGATATTGATGCCTTTGACCGAAAGCTATTCAAGCTATCTAAAGGGGCATGTATTTTTGCTGATCCTCGGCAGCGCCTCCTTTTAGAGTCGTGTTGGAGTGTTATAGAAGATGCAGGGTTGAAAGTATCAGATCTTAAGAAGCAAAAGGTAGGTGTATTTATAGCAAGCGATGGTTTTACTTTCGGTTCCTATTTCAGGGGGATGTCTGAGAAGGATCTTTCCAACCAGGAGTTTGTGATACCTGGCAATTCGACTTCCTTTCTGGCCAATAGGATCTCTTATCTTTTAGATTTCAAGGGCCCTTCAATGGTAATAGACAGCACTTGTTCGAGTGTGTATGTGGCATTACATCATGCACGATTATCGCTTGAAAGGGGCGAGTGTGATTATGCGCTTGTGGGGGGCGTGACTATTTTCCTTGAACCTTGGAAGTCTGGTGAGACGACAGCTACCTCGTTTGAATCAAGTAACTCAGAGATAAAAAGTTTTTCGAAGGAGGCAGATGGGTATAGATCTTCTGAAGGGTGTGGTGCTATACTGCTGCAGAAAAATAGCCCTGAGGTCAGACAGGCACATGATTGCTATGCAATCCTCACGGGCAGCGCTTATAATTCAGGTGGGAAGACGGCTTCATTTGCAAAGCCAAGCCAGGAGCAGCTCAAAATACTTTTTAGAGAGGTACTTCACTCTGCACAGTTAAGCTCATCAGAAATAAACTATATTGAGACTCATGGTATATCCTCACAGGTAGGCGATGCCATAGAGGCTAACGCGCTGATCGAAGTATTCGGGGATAATCCTTGTTATATTAGTACGATAAAACCCAATATAGGACATGCACATGCTGCGTCAGGAATGTATTCCCTTTTAAAGGCTATCCTTGCAATGAAATACCATAAAATCCCTGCTATCAAAGGCTTACAAGGTAAGGGCCTAAATGAAGGAATCTCATCAAATAAACAGGGCATTACTTTTTTAACTGAACCAATAGAATGGTCAAGTACTGAAA
>JAUIFR010000122.1 GCA_030430325.1 Bacteroidia bacterium
GATAGTGCTGTTTTTTGTATGCCTAAGTATTGGGATGATGCGGTATTTTTATATTCAGAAGATACCCTTCAGGCGTATGGTATTGTTCCTTGGCATGTTAATCGCATGTATCATCGCTTAGTTAAAGCATTTACTTCCAAGCAAGAAGAATTCATACTCAAAACAGCTGCAGAGCTCGGCCATTATTTAGCGGATGCACACGTGCCCCTTCACACCACAAGCAATTACAATGGACAAAAAACAGGTCAAAAAGGCATACATGCCCTCTGGGAGACAAGACTCCCAGAATTATTTTGGTCAGACTACGATTTTTTTGTTGGCAAAGCGAAGCAAATTAAATATCCACAAGATGAGGTATGGAAGGCTATACGAGAGGCCCATCTTGCATTAGATTCTGTATTTTCTTATGAACGAATAGCCACGCAGTACATCGGATTATCAAAAAAATACACGTATAAAGAGAAAGGGAGGGGCCTTCAGAAGGATTACAGTGAAGCATTTTGCGCAAAGTATCATGAGCTTTTGGCAAGGCAAGTTGCTCGTCGAGCTAGGCTTTCTGTTTGGCGTATAGGTAGTTTTTGGTATACCGCTTGGCTTGCTGCTGGGAGTCCAGATTTATCGGATAGCCTACCAATTGTATTGACAGAGGAGCAAGACTCGATTACAATTGATATTAAGCATCGCTGTATGGATTAATCTTTAGGATCATTGTTGCCCGAGATAATTTCAATATTTTGTATTTTATTGTTTAAATTAAGGCTATGCTTGAATTAATTTTGGTTATAGTGTTTTACTTAAATTAATTATCAATATTTAATTTGCTAATTATTACTGCTTTACTTATTATTTTGTTTTTGATTGAAACCCACTTGCTGGTTGCAATCAAAATTACCTCATTAAACTAAAACCCATCAAAAATGTTTACTTATTTGTTTAAAATAATTAAATTAATCCTTATTTTTAGCTAAGTTAATACCAATCAACTATGAAAATTATATTCTTTTTTGCCTTATTCGTTATTCATTTGGCACTTATTGCCCAACCCATTGATCAGCAATTGGATGAGGCAGAGGCATTAATAAATACAAGTAAGTATAAGCCATCAAAACTTCTTCTATATAAGCTTTTTAAGCAACCCCATACATTATCACCTCTACAAAAAAATAGATTGTATAGCCTCATGACAGACAATTACTTATTTTTGGACGAGTCAGACAGTATCCAGAAGTACATTCATCTATCCCTTCATCTTGCAAAAAAAAAGCAGCATTACTATTACCTAGCAACTAGCCATCGGCAATTTGCTCAATTAGGAGCAATGGGCGGAAACCTTGAGCCACTCAATATGCATGTAAATCAGGCACTTCAAATTTGTGATCAACATGGCAACACATCCTTAAAATGGGAAAAATTACGAATCAACCTCTACCTCTTTAAATGCTATTATTTTAGAGGGCCTGCTGGACGAATAGATGAAAGCAAACAATATGCAGAAAAAGCATTAAATAAATGTAATGAATTATTAGATGATCATGATGCCTTAACACTTGATGCCGCGTCACATTTAGCATCTGTTATTTCTGATATGGGAAATTTCAAAGAAGCTTATACCTACATCAAAAAAGCCCATCAATTAGCCAAACAATATCATCCTAACCAATATATATTAATATCGATCAAATATAAATTATCACAGATTTATTATTTTATGAATAATCAAGAAATGGCCATACAAACCTCGCTTGAGCTTATGGAGGTTAGTGATCATATTTTTGGCAAACCTACCTATCTTTCAACCATTACGTGTGGAAATATTAGTTTATATTATAGCGTTATAAACAATCAGGACAAAGCCTTGTACTATGCTGAATTAGCAAAGGAAAAGTATGAAACAAGGAATGGGTTCGAGAAAAACCTCAATTACCTCATTTCAAGTAGCCAATTAGCTAGTATCTATTCAGAATTAGGTCAATTTGACCGTGCTCTCCATCTTGCTCATCAAATCTTAGGGTATATTAAAGCAATGGCTAAAGAGTCGGAGCCTGTTGCTTCTGATATCTATTATTTTTTAAGTCAAATTTATTTTAGAAAAGGTGAAATCAAAAAAGCGCTTGCCTGCGCAGATACCGCGGTGATATGTGAGTTGCCTGCCTTAATTGGACAAAATGACTGGACACCAACACTCCAACGGTTATCTGGTAACCACAATAAATATAGAATCCTTGCCTTATTAAAAAGTAAGCATAAACTCGCGTCAACTCATTTTGACCAAACCAAAGATCCTTGGGCTCTTAGCCAAAGTTATTTCTCAGGAAAATATATCATTGCCTTAATGGAAAATACGCGAAAAAATCTATCGCATTCCTCCAAACAGCGAATACAAAAGAGTACTCATATTGTCTATGAAAATGCCATGAAAGCAGCACTTCATTTGTTTCAATTAAATGATGATCAACAATTTCTTGCTGAGGCCTTCAGGTATTCAGAACAAAGCAAATCCATTGCTTTTCGAGAACATATTCAACAAAAACTAGCCCAGTATCATTCATTTATTCCTCCACAAATCATTCAAAGCGAACACGAATTAAATAAAAAAATCAGTCAACTTGCCCATCAAATAAGCATCACACCTGATAGTAGTAAGCTCCCTTTAGAAGCCCATCTGATTAGACTAAGAGAAAAACTTGATTCTATTCACGCTATCTTTCAATCCAAATACCCACAGTATGCCCAAATTATGGGAGAAGAAACTTTACGTAATCACTATGAACTCCAACAACAACTTTCTGCTGATCAATCCATTGTTTCGTATTTTATAGGTGAAAATATTTTTATTGGATTTTGTGTGCAGCAGGATACGATACATTATATTATGAATGATAAGCCAAAGCGGCTTACCTATTTGATTGATACCCTCCGCCGCCAACTTAAAGTTGATCAAATTAATTCCAATATGGAGGCCGCTTATTTAAATTATTTAGATCATGGCTATGAACTCTATGAGCATTTATTAAAACCATTTGAAGCATTACTGACTGATAAGAAAAATCTCATCATAGTACCACACGGCAAGTTAGCTTATATACCAATAGAAGTCTTACCAACTCAGCCTGTTCAGTCCCCCATCAATCCAACAGATATTAACTATGTACTACATCACTATAGTATTAGTTACATAAATATAGCCAGCTTTATAAAACAAAAGAGCTATCAACAGCCCAGCCAGTCAAGTCCAAATGTACTAGCGTTTGCACCAACTTACAAAGATGGGCAATTACCAGAACAATCGATGGCATATGGTGTGTTTAGAAATGCGATTACGCCACTACCATACAACAAACTAGAGATTGAAAATATAAGTCAATGGTTTCCCGTTCAGATCTTTGAAGAAGATGCCTCAACGGAAGCACAGTTCAAATCGGATGCACAAAATTATGATATTATTCACTTGGCTATGCATGCCTTTGTAGATGATGAGAATGCCCTCAATTCCAAATTTTTGTTTCAGGAGCGAGCTGATAATAAAGAAGATAACCTCTTGCATGCTTACGAATTGCAGCACTTAGATATTGGAGCAGAATTGGTAGTACTAAGTGCCTGCCATTCTGGTTATGGTAAATTACAGCTTGGTGAAGGTGTGATGAGTCTGGCACGGGCTTTTGAATTTGGTGGTGCTAAAAGTGTACTCATGAGTCATTGGGTGGTTGAAGATGAAACTTCCTCTAAAATCATGAATTTATTTTACAAATATTTAGCTGATGGGCATCCAAAGCATGAGGCTTTAAGACTGGCCAAGCTAGACTTTTTAAAAACAGCTTCGCCAATTGAGGCTCACCCGTTCTTTTGGGGGACATTTGTACTCATGGGCAATACCACTCCAGTTACTACATCACAACTTAATTTTTGGTTGATGCTGGGTGGAATCATTTTTATTGTTTTATTCCTAACTTGGTTTATTGTAAAAAGAAAAAGTAGGATTTGAATATATTTTGCAGAATACATTCAAAAATAAATTTATTTTAAACGTAATTAGCAAATTTCATTTAAATTCAATCTTTATAAGGGATAACTTTTAAAATATGCTGTAGGCACACAGTGGGTGCCATCATCTCTTGGTTGGCATCTACAATTACCCAAGGTGCACCTGGCTGATCGGTTTGATCAAACATTTTAATTTTGTAATCAGTGTACTGCTCCCATAATTGCTGGGCTTTTTGATCAACAGCTGTAAGCCGCCATTTTTTTAGCGGGCTTTTTCGAATCGCGGTAAATCGTTTTGCTTGTTCCTTTTTTGAAATGGATAAATAGAATTTAATTAAAAAAGTATTCGATTCTAAGATCATTTTTTCAAAGGCATTTACTTGGCCCATAAAGCGTTGGTATTGTTCTGGCGTACAAAATCCGTTTACAGGCTCAACGATGGCTCTATTGTACCAACTCCGATCAAAAAAAACAATCTCCCCAGGCCGTGGCAGCTTATTTACATATCGTTGGAAATACCATTGCCCTTCCTCCTCCTCAGTGGGTTTAGGTAAAGCAACTATTCTAAAATACCGGGGATTAATACTCGCCGTTATTTTACGTATTGCGCCGCCTTTCCCAGCCGCATCTCGCCCCTCAAAAAGTACCACCATTTTCTTTTTATTTTCTATTGCCCAACTTTGCAGCTTTACCAGTTCTACTTGTAATTGACGAAATTTTTCCTGTTGCTTGATTAGCACTAAGGTACTAGTAATATCTAAATTTTCCTTTGATAATAAGTGCTTTAAGCCTAAAGGTGAATTTAGGAGGGTTATTTCTTCTGATGTTAATTGATTCATAATCAAATATTTATATTAATTATCAATTTGTTTGATGTGCCGATAATATCGCTCAACAATATTTGGGTCTGGCAATAAGGAAGTGATGGCTTCACGATTGTCAGCATAATTAAACTTTGACAATACATATCGTATGCTTTCTAACCTTGCTTCGCGTTTATTATTGGTCTTGACAACTACCCACGGACTAAACGTAGTATGCGTTTTAGCAAACATTAACTCCTTGTAATAAGTATATTTATCCCAAAGGCGCTGCCCTTGCATATCAACTGGGCTATATTTCCATTTTTTAAGTGGGTTCTCTAATCTTGATTGAAACCGCTTGTATTGCTCTTTCTTAGAAATTGAAAACCAGAATTTTACTAAATCAACACCATCCTCATAAAGCATATGCTCAAAGCCAGGTACTTGAATCATAAACTGCTCGTATTCTTCTTGATTACAAAACCCCATAACTGGCTCTACCACCGCACGATTATACCAACTTCGATCAAAAAATACAATCTCACCGGGGTTCGGTAACTCCTTAATGTATCGCCTAAAATACCATTGCCCACGTTCTACTTCAGTAGGTTTAGCTAATGCCACAACCCGCATGGATCTTGGGTTAAGATGTTGAGTAAATCGTTTGATTGCGCCTCCCTTTCCAGCCGCATCACGGCCTTCAAATAGGATCGCAACCCTGCGTTTATTTTTAACCACCCAGTGCTGAAACTCTACTAGATGGGTCTGTAGTAATTCTAGTTCTTGCTCATACATTACTTTTTTCCAAATCTTTTTAATTTTTAGTCCCTTGGCTTTAGCTAATGCCATGAATTCTGTACGAGTACTTAGTTGATTAAATTCTGATGGAGTGATTTGCATCTTATAACATTAATTTGAACCTAATATTACTTATAAATGCGGGTTTAAAAAAAAGTTTGACTAATATTGAATATATTTAGCAAAAAACATTCAAATATATTTAACTATACGCGTTTATACTAATAAAAAAGGGAGCAAAAGCTCCCCCTTAAAAAAACAAATTATAATTTTGACTATTTTGTTATAGGATGGTGAATAATGCGGGTTAATGCCTCACCTCCACCCTATGCTGGTGCATGCGCCCCGTTTTATCAATTATATTGATCAAATATAATCCATTTGGCAGCCCCGATACATCTAATTTCTGACGATCTAGGTCCCATTTTACCGGAACGGATTGCCCCATTTGATCATTAAGTTTCACTGAATGTACAGCTACCCCTTCAATTTTTATAGAAGATTGAGCAGGATTTGGATATAAATTCAAACTAAAACTTCCAGATGAATCGCTACCACCACCTGGATCATATGGCGTAATAACTTTGTACGGCTCTGTTTCCATTAAATTATTATTGGCATCATATATACCTAACTTTAACTCAAAAAACTCTACATCAGGCGCCTGTGTTTCAAATTCTGGCCCCTGCCCCACTACCTGATACAAAACCTGCCCCGGTTTGCGCATCATCCAATAATAAGTATAGGGCGGTGTACCTCCATATACGTTTACAGCTTCCCATTGATCTACCTCATCCATATAAACAGGGCCATCAATTTCCCCATGAATTGGACCTGCTACTACAATGACAGGATGCTCTTTAGAAAGTGCAATATTCCCTTTTGCATCCTCGATTTGCACACGAACCACATAATTCTTTTCTCCAGAGGTCACATAGATCTTATCATTGCTAATCTTTTGAAAAAACACATCGCCCTCATACCGTATTCCCCAGGTATATTCGATCGGATAATGCTCCACTATACCTATCAGCTCTGGATTAAAGAACTTTTCTTCATTAGCATAGCTTATTTTTGGTCCGGTAATTTCTACACTTAAAGGCATTTGTTTGACCGCTACAAACTTGGTAAAAACACCTTGCTTATTAGTCTGGCTAGTAACGACCGCACGCAAGTAAAAATCCTTATAGTGATAAAATATATCTTTTTTTACAAACTTGTTTGCCTCATATTCTAATTCAAACTCATCACTCCATGGGAATTTCGTATACCATTTCACTTCCTTTACCTCTTCCCCATTGAGTTGCACATACCAAGAAGCCTCTTCTGTATTTTTAATCACATCTTCACCTATTATGCTCCCACTTAGCTGCTGAACCTGAAATTCCTGTGGAGGCTCAATCGCTTCTCCAAAAGAGTTAAATGTTGTTATTCGGTAAGTTCCATTAAGGTTATCTGAGGAATACGTATAAATGGGATCTTCTATCGAAAATACAAAGTCAAACTCCTTCACTATCTCCCAATGACCATTTATTTTTTTGTACAATCGATAACCTGTCGGCAAATTATCTACGGTAACTAATTTTTTAACATCCTGATCATCTGGGTATCCAATAATTTTCTGCTTTGCACCTTCACTTGCATGGCTAAAGTAATCGTTTTCATAAATATTAATTAATAACTCACTTGGGTTTTGAATATTTATCTCCTTGCTGATGCCGCCAACTTGAACAGGTGAGCCCGGCTTAGCATGAGGGCTTAAAGCTCCTTCCTTAAAGGTAATTGTCTCAAAATCAATCATTTGATTGTATGATACCTTCTTATAATTGGTAGCCCCCTCCAAGTAAAGTTCATTAAATTTATTCAAACTACCGGCAACTTCCATAACCTTAAAAATCCGGTACGCATTACTGGTGGGGTCTTGTACATTTCCTCCATACCAGCCATCATTATCGCCCTTAGCATAAGCGGGCATCATCCCATAATTATGGGAGCGAGGATCATCATAAAGGTTAACAAAATGGGCAATATGATCCCAGTGATCAGGATAAGATTCACCCCCTACTGAACTTCTCAACGGATAATCATCATAATGTTCGAAGGCTTTAGCATAGTACATAGGCATCAGCGTTTCACCATATAACGATATAGCATTACTAAAAAACTCGGCAAAACTCTCCACAAATTTCTCCTTCCCAAAAACCACCCCATTTTTATTTAACATCGTATGATAGTGATGGCCTAATTCATGGTTCATGACATGATAAATGAGGTCAGGTAATTGCATAGTGGTTTTATATAAAACCACTTTTTTTGAATAATAATAATACTCTCCTGAAAGCTTTGGATGATCAAAGTCCTTATCTAATATTTCAACTTGCTTAAGGACAAATGGCATATTGTTTTGGTAGATTTTTTTCAAGAAAGATTGAAATACATATCCTGAATAAAAAGGCAAGGCATACCTAAAGTCAATTTCAATATTTGCAGTAAATTCATTTTGGTTAGAAAGCGGAATCAGCACACCCTCACCAGTGCCAAAATCCATTTTACTGTAGCCATTCCCGTCTTTAATATATGTAGGATTAAATTTATAATTTAAATGTATTACACCACCTGCGTGGAGCAGTCCAACTACCAAGCCACTAAAAAATTCTTGATTGAGTGAAGCATTGACTTCAAAGGAATAATTACCCTGAAGATCCGTTTCTTTGATTTCAGATATAGGATAAAGCATATTCCCAGACTTTAAAAATAACCTCACTGGTACACCTGGCGCATTGTACCAGTCTTTTTTTATCTTTCCTTCTACTACATCATCCTCTATTTTATTATGGAAATAAACATTACCCGAAACGGTAACGACAGATTGTGAAGCACCAATTTGAGGCGCATTTGCCAACTCACTTAATGGCTTCAATGTGGAATGTTGATCACTCAGTTGGCTTATTAACTGCCATTTTTCTTTTTTAAGTATAGTAAATCGATCAATTAAAGTTACGCTAGATGAGTTGCTAGGATCATTCAAAATGAGGTCGATTATGGCCTCATCCCCTTCTTCCATCAAGATAGGAAACTCAAGCTCAAATACCCTTCCTTTTTTTAGATCCAAAACAGTGCTCACCTCATCTAAAGTTCCATTAAAAACTCGGGCATTGGCCTGAAGCTTTAATATGACTTGTTCAGTCTTTACGGCAACACCACTTATTTTAATGATATTGGTTGGTAAGTTTCGAGCATGCTCTAAAGTAATGGATCGGACTTCAAAAGGTACTTGATCTCTACCCACCTCTGCCAAAACGGATGCAATCGTTAAGATATAAACAATTAGTAACAGCTTTTTCATGACTTAATATTAGTTTAGTAATTTGTTTGTTTAGTAATAAGTAAATTTTAAAAAGGTAAACAACCCTCTAAATTAATTGATGAATTTAGCTAAATATATTCAAATAAATTTTGTTATTGAATGATTTTTGCAAAATTAGTTCATTATTCATGCTGTATAGTGACCTTTTGCTGAAACCGTTTTCCATGCTTGTCAATAGCATTTAGAAGATAAATCCCACTCGGTAAATTACCCAACAGAGTTGCTTTAGTTTTATTTTGATCAACCACTGGATAGGATTTACCCACCCTGACTAATATAATTTTTTGAATAAGATATTCGGATTGAATTTTTAAGGACTCGTAAGCTGAGTTTCGATATACATGGAGCACATTTTTCAATTCAAAATCAGATTCAATGATATTATTATTTCCTCCTTCTTCTAGATAGAAGCCCCTTTCTTTTTCATGAAGGCTTTGAGCATAGATGTCAATTATAGTTTCTTCTTGCTCCAAAAGCAAGCTAAAATTTTTAGAGTAAAGCTGGCCCTTAATGGCATTAACCTGCTCTACATGCTGATTAGTACTCTCATTTAAAAATACACGCTTATCAGCTACCAATGTTATTTCGATTGGCTCAGAAACTTGACCAGTGTAACTAAGGTTTAGCTGATTATTCACGCCTACATTAGTATGCTCGAGTTCTAGTGTTCGAAGTGAAATCACACCTAAATTAGCATCTGTTTCACCATATGAATAGGCACCAATTAATAGTAAGAGTAAGCTGCATGCCAGCAAACTCCTATGTAAATATTTCATGATCAGTTGTTTATTATTATAAAAATATCTTATAATTATAATTAAATAATTTTTAATATAATAAAATTTATTTTTAATAACTATAATAGTATTTTATTTAATAAGTAATATTACAATTGAAATTGATTTGGGAGTTTAAATTAATTCCTAGAATCAGAAAATATGCAACGAGCATTAATCATTGTAATTAGCAAAATACATTCATTTATTTTAAAATATTGAATAATATTTGCCAAATATGTTCATTTTAATTTACTTAAAATCAGAGATTAGCACTTCAAATATTAATAAAATATATTTTGCTTTAGTCAAATTATTGTAATTATTTAATTAAAAATAGTATTATAAAACTCTAAATCAATAAAGAATATTAATTTAGTAAATATCATTTTAAGAAGAAAGCAAAAGTTGAGTTCGTGTATATGATGTTTATTTGCTCAAAAAGTAAGCTACTGATAATCATTTACTGATAAGATTAGAGGTCCATTCATCAAAACATACTTCCCGATAGGTATAATTTTATAGCAAAATTTCATGGCAATAATAATTCCATAGATTTTTATAGGTAAGACCACATCATTTTCATCTGAAATTTTGTAAATTTATCCCATCAACGCTAAACACATACCATGTACCTAATCTTTGATACCGAGACCACCGGATTACCCAAGAAATACAATGCGCCACTATCTGATCTTGATAATTGGCCCAGGCTCGTTCAGCTTGCTTGGCAACTTCATGATGCGCACGGTAAGCTGATCTCAGCTCAGAATCATATCGTGAAGCCAGAAGGATTCATGATCCCCTTTAATGCAGAGAAAGTACACGGCATTTCCACACAAAGGGCCTTAGATGAAGGAAGGAATCTAGTGGATGTACTTGACCTATTTAGCAAAGATGTAGAACAAGCCCAGGTTCTTATTGGGCATAATGTATCGTTTGACAATTGCATCATGGGAGCTGAGTACCTCCGGTGTAATCAAGAAGATCCCATTCCAACCAAAGCCTCCTATTGTACAAAAGAATATACAGCTGATTTTACACAGATTCCTGGTGGGCCAGGCAAAGGATACAAGTGGCCAACGCTCATGGAGCTACACATTAAATTGTTTGGTCATGGGTTTGACGACGCGCATGATGCCGCCTATGATGTGGCCGCTACGGCCAAATGTTTTTTTGGACTGATTGAGCACGATGTTTTCACGCCGCTTGAAGGTGTCGATAAGGCTGATATAACATATGAACCCCCAAAATTAGCTGCCGCCAACTTCGTTTCTCAAGAAAAGCAAAAGAAATCTATGCGACGCAAGGTCAAAATTGATCGCGTCATTCCTTATACTCACTTGCATGTGCATAGTCAGTTTTCAGTTATGCCCAGTACAGCTTCCATAAAAGGACTCGTGCGTGCCGCTAAAGAGGATAATATGCCGGCACTTGCCATTACGGATCATGGGAATCTGATGGGCGCATTTGAAGCCATCAGTGAGGGAAAAAAACAAGGTGTGCACATCATTTTAGGTTGTGAATTTTATGTCGCAGAGGAAAGAAAACAACTCAAATTCACTAAAAATCAACCGGATCGTCGTTTCAATCAAATTTTATTAGCCAAAAATCAAGAAGGCTATCAGCGGTTAATTTCCTTATGTTCGCTAGGATATATGGAGGGGTACTATGGTATTTACCCAAGAATTGATAAAACTTTAATAGAAAAATA